>UQCL01000011.1 GCA_900539505.1 uncultured Campylobacter sp.
GAGATGCAGCGTAGTCTCGTGGGCTCGGAGATGTGTATAAGAGACAGGATTATAATCAATTTTTTTGCCTAAATAAAATCTTAAAATTACCAACTAAATTTTTTTACAAAGGATTTTCTATGAGCGACAATCTAGAGATGTTCTGTCATCAGTGCCAAATGAGCGCACCCGAGGGCTGCGGCGCCAAAGGCCAAGACCGCGGCACCTGCGGCAAGACCTCGACGCTGGCGTTACTTCAGGACACTATGGTTTTCGGACTTAAAGGCCTTAGCGCCTACCGCCACCACGCGCACGAGCTCGGCGCCGATACTAGCGCGGTCGATACCGTTATGGCCGACACGCTGTATTTCACGCTGACGAACTCAAATTTTAACTTTGACGAGCATATCTCACAGCTGATGGCCGTCGGAAGCGCGGGCGTGCAGATGATGGATATCTTAAGCGAGGCGCATACCGCAAAATTCGGCGTACCGACCCCGGTTAAAGTAAGCCAAAACAAGGTCGAGGGCAAGGCGATTTTGGTTAGCGGTCACAACCTGCACGCTCTTGAGGCGCTGCTAAAAGCAACCGAGGGCAAGGGCATCAATATCTACACCCACTCCGAGATGCTTCCTGCGCACGGCTACCCGCAGCTTCGCAAGTATCCGCATCTAAAGGGCAACGTCGGCAAGGCGTGGTTCGATCAGACCAAGCTTTTTAACGAGTTTAAAGGCGCAATTTTGATGACCACCAACTGCATCGTGCCGCTTCGCTCATCCTGTAGCTACGCAGATAGGCTCTTTGGCTACTCTATCGCGGGCACAGACGGGATCAAGCATATCCAAAACGACGATTTTACGCCGCTTATCGAGTGCGCGCTTGCATGCGGCGACGTGAGTATGGACAGCGACGAAAGCTTGGTGACGGGCGGACACTATAAGACGATTTTAAGCCTCGCGCCGCAAATTTTAGATGCGATCAAATCGGGCAAAATCCGCCGCTTTTTCGTCATCGCGGGCTGCGACGCGCCTGGCAAGGGGCGCGAGTATTACCGCGAGCTAGCGCTTAGCCTGCCGAAGGACTGCGTGGTTTTGACCTCCAGCTGCGGTAAATTCCGCTTTAACGACGTGGATTTCGGAACCGTGCCCGGCACCGAGCTTCCGCGCTATATCGATCTAGGTCAGTGCAACGATAGCAACGGCGCGGTCAAGATCGCCTTGGCGCTTAGCGAGGCTACGGGCATCGCGGTAAACGACCTGCCGGTCTCGATCGTGCTGATGTGGATGGAGCAAAAGGCGGTCATCATCCTACTTGCGCTGTTTAGCCTGGGCGTTAAGAATATAAACGTAGGCCCTACGGTACCTGAGTTTTTTAACGACGAAATTTTGGGCTTTTTGGTGCAAAATTTCGGCCTTCGCCTAATCAGCGGCGACGCGCAGGCAGATCTGAAATACTTCCTGGGCGAATAAATTTTATAGCGAGGCAAATC
This sequence comes from uncultured Campylobacter sp., assembly GCA_900539505.1. Lineage (GTDB taxonomy): Bacteria > Campylobacterota > Campylobacteria > Campylobacterales > Campylobacteraceae > Campylobacter_B. Next base: position 1,469 of record UQCL01000011.1, read on the forward strand.
GGGTAAATTTAAAATTCGGCAAAGCTCCGTTTTAAATTTACCCTTTATATAGCGCTTTTAGCGGAGCTAGCCGATCCACTCCGCGGCTATTTTGCGCCCGACGCTCATATTTAAATTTCACGAGTATACATTCCTTCTTGTTTTAATATAATCTCGCCAAATGCTTAGAAAAATTTAATTAAGTGCTTTTTTTACACATTCAAATTCCAATCATCTTTGCTATTACAATCCTTCTTTTTCTGTGTAAGTATTTATCTTATCCGTATCGCTGCCGCTTATAGTAACCGCTATAGTGTAGCCGTCTTGATGCTTGGTATCTCATAAAATTTTCCGTATCATCTCATTTTTCGCTATCAGATATTGCAATTTAGTGCCGTTAATTTTATATCCATCTTTATTTAATTCTTCAAGCATCCTCTCTAATAATCGCTAAAATTTTAAATAAATATAGGATTTAAATACGGATTTTAATCTAAATTTTGAGATTATTTTATAAGTGCATGGCGCACGACTCGCAGGAATAAAATTTTAAGCATATTTTGCGCAAAACTTCAAAATGCAGCTCAAACTCGCAAACAGATAAATTCGCTGTAGCCTTGCGTTTAGAATTCAGCGCTAGTGATAAATTTTGCATCTTTACTTCGGTGCAAATTTTAAAATTCTATATAGGAGATAAAATTATAAGCCCGTGCAATGCATGAATTCTAAAATTCCATGCCCCACACGACACATAAATTTTGAAATTTTAAAATTTCACGCCGCAGATAAAATTTAGGAATTTCCTTTTGCGGTAAAATTTTAAAGCTCTACCACAAATCCTCTGTCCGCGCGGCGAGTTCCAAATCCGTCTAGAACTTAGATTTTCCTCACCAGCTCGGGGATTATCGCTTCGAAATTCACCCCCTCGTAGTCCTTGCGCTCCTCGTCGCTCATCGTCTCTTTGATCGTGCTGACGACGAAGTCCGCAGCGATACGGACCGCGGTTTCCAGCGACTTACCGCGCATTATTGCGCCGAAGGCTACGGCGGCGAAAATATCGCCGGTACCGTTAAATTTAACCGGCAGCAGCTCGTGAAAATACTCGTTCGTCCTGCCCGTGCGCGCATCGTAGCTGAAAACCCCGCACTGATCGGCGATGTAGCCGATGCCCTTTAAAATAACCTGCCTAGCGCCCAGCTCTCGAAGCCTTGCAAGCAGATCCATGATGAAATCCCTATCCGCATCCTCGCGGTACGGCACGCCTGTAATCGCACAGGCCTCGGTGATATTAGGCGTGATGATGTCGGCCTGGGCGCACAGAAGCGCCATCATACGGGCAAAATCCTCATTAAAGCCAGGATAAAACACGCCGTTATCCCCCATGCAAGGATCTACCAAAATAGTTTTGCCCGCGCCGCCGAAGCTCGCAAATAGCTCGCTCATAATCTCGATCTGTGCCGCCGAACCCAAAAAGCCCGTGTAGATGCCGTCAAATACCACTCCGCGGTCTTTCCAGTGCGCCATGATCGCGCGTATTTGAGAGCTTAGATCGCAAAAGGTGTAGCCCGAAAAGCCCGTATGCATCGATAAAACCGCCGTAGGGATCACGCTCGTGCTCATCCCCATCGCGCTTAGTATCGGCAAGGCGACGGTCAGCGAAACCTTGCCCACGCAGGATATATCTTGAACGGTAAGAACTTTTTTCATCACGATTCCTAAAATTTTTGGCTCTATTTTACCGCTATTTATATTAAAAAGGCGAATTTAAATAAAATTTACTCTACGAATAGTCTAAATTTATAATATTTTTGGCGTTTTTCCGCTAAATTTTAAGTTGGGTTTGCCGTAAATTCGGCGTATAAATTTAAAAAGGCAAAAAAATGATAACCGCAAAAGCTCTTTACGCATCCGCGCGCCTTAGATCTCTGCCGCTTAGCGTCTCGGGCGTGTTACTGGGTAGCGGCGCGGCATACGGCGCGGGCGTATTTAGAGCGGGTATTTTCGCACTGGCGCTGCTTACGACGCTGCTGTTTCAGGTGCTAAGCGACTACGCCAACGACTACGGCGACGCAGTAAAAGGCACCGACGACGATGGCAGGCTGGGGCCGCGTCGCGCGATACAAACGGGGCAGATGAGCGCCGAGCAGATGAAGCGCGTCATAGTCGTTACGGCGCTGCTTTCGGCATTTTCGAGCCTTGCGCTAAGCGTTTTGGCGTTTGGCGAGCGGTTTTATCTCGTGGCTCTATTTTTGGCGCTGGGTGGTGCGTCAATATACGCGGCGATCCGCTACACCGTAGGAGCCGGCGCATACGGCTACAAGGGGCTTGGCGACGTTTTCGTGTTTTTGTTTTTTGGACTTTTGAGCGTGCTGGGCTCGTATTTTTTATATGCCCGCTCGCTTGATGCGGCGCTGCTGCTGCCGGCGTGCGCGTGCGGTATGCTAAGCACCGCCGTGCTAAATCTCAATAACATGCGCGACATCCAAAACGACGCGCTAAAGGGCAAGCGCACGGTCCCCGTTCGTATCGGGCTGCGCGCCGCCAAGCGCTACCACTACGCGCTGATCGCGGGCGGAGCGGGCCTGATGCTCTGCTACTCGCTTTTGCGCGGCGAGCAGGGCGTGAGACTGCTCTACGTAATTAGCTTCGTGCCTCTTATTTGGCATCTCTTTTTCGTCTTAAAAGTGAGGGAATGTCGCGACTTTGACGGACAGCTAAAGGTAGTCGCGCTCTGCACGTTTGCGATGTCGGCGCTGTTTTTCGTCGGGGAAATTTTAGGCTAAATTTAAATGCCGCGCAGATAAAATTTACGTCGGCACCGCAGCAAAGTCCTCTCGCGCAAAAGCGCTTTGTGCGAGTTCTCCTAATCTTGCAATCAACCTGCTCGTCGCACAGCAAAGCGTCTGCGGCAAGCTCGCTCAATGAAAACGTCCATAGCATATCTCTGTCCGCCTGATGGCTACCGCAATAAAATTTAAGGGGGCAAACTCCAGGTCTCCGCGCCGTCTTGTATCGTTAAATTAAGCGAGCAATACCGCTCTTAAGTCCATACAAGCCCCGTCACACCACGCTTTAATTGCCGTTTTGACGGCGAGTTGCCCGCCTTTTGCGTCAAATTTAAAAACTAGAGCATTAATTCTACAAAAGGCCCGCGTGTTTGGCGCGGTGGGCTTTGTGCTTATTGCACGGCGGCAGTTCGCACCGCAAACGCTGTTTTAGCCCTATTTTGAGCCTTCGCGCCGCTAAAATTTTACTAAATTTTACGCACCGCCTCTTTGAAACGACGCTTGCGAAACCATGTCTCTCTGCGCACAGCCCCTTAAAATTCGAAGCAATCTTGCACGTTGTTTAGAACTTAGCGGTCGCAATATCCGCCGTTTTGCTCGCAAAAGTCTAGGACCGCCGCCTCATTCGGCACGCGGCGAGCTCGCAAAATCCAGTATGAGCCTATGCGTGCCGTCGCAGTCGCGATGCGCCAAGCTCTAGCCCAAGAACTCAAATAGCCCCTCAAACTCCGCCCTATTCATAGACAAGCTCTTTTCAAATGCATCTCGCTGCCGCTACGCCGCGAGCTTTTTGAGTTCCTTTTTTCTAGATTTTTCCACTCTTTCTCCTTTACTGCGCCGCCTTGCCGCACGAATATCCTTTGGGCGCATTAACCTCATACCCGTCGTCCCCCGCCCTCAAGCGGGATGCAAATTTCATCCAAACCGTGCACTAGCTCGTCTATACCGAAATAATGCTTATTAATTTTTAGCAGAGCGAAATTATAACAAAAGCGGAACGCGAAATCACAAATCCGATGATTAAATTTTATCTAGAATAAAGAGCTATGTTTTCGGCTAAATTTTGCCGTACCGAAGGATAAAATTTGCCGAATTCGAATGAAATTCTATCGAGTAGATGTGTAGAATTTGACCATAAACTAAAACAAAAGCGGCCGCGCTCGAAACACGACCGCTAAATTTTAAATTTTATTTCTCAAACGCCTTTTCTACGCTAAACGGAAACGCCTGATAACCCATCGCGTTGGTCATTTTTATCTCGATCGACGGCTCTTTTGCGCCCCATTCAAACTCGTTGATGTGAGGGCTAGGCACGCCGACCGGACGGCCTTTGGCGATGTCAAACTGCATGCCGGCGACCGCAGAGTAAACCATCACGCTATCTAGGTCGTCTTGATACTGCGCTAGCGAAGTAACCGAGCTGTACCACTCGCTGCCGCGCTGCTTGCCGTATTCCCAGACCTGCTCGACGGTTTTAGCTTTTTCGTCGATTTTATAAACGACCGCGCGGGAGTATTTCATGCCCGCCATCGCAGGCTGTTCCATGCCGCGGGTGTCGCCGTTGTCAAAGACGGTGAGATACACGAGCCCTTTTTTAGACTTGCTGTCGATGCGGAATGCCGTGTGCTGCGTCCACTGCCAGTCAAATCCGCCTTTCTCGCTCTCATATCCCGGGCATTTTGAGTACTCGTCCTCGCAGACGATCTTTTTGCCGTCTTTATCCACCGGCTGAAGCAAATAGCCTTTAAACTGATCCTTCCAGCCCTTGTGCGCGCCCATTATCCATTTGACTTTTTTGTCGCGGCCGATCTTGATGACGGCGTCTTGGTGGCGGCTGGAGATGATGATACTATCGTCGCTTGGGTCGTAGTCCACGCTATTTACGTGCGCCCAGTTGCGTCCAGGGCCAGAGCCCACGATGTCGCCCCACTTTTCGTTCGTATCCATCGCGGCTAGCTCGTCTGAGCTAGCGGTGTGGCCCGCCTTGCTAGCGTCGATATTTAGGCACACCGCGCCCTGATCGAGCGTTTTTAGCACGATGTCGCGGTAAGGATCTAAAATTTCATATAGTCTAAAATCATCCACCACGTTGCCGTCGCGATCGACCTCGACGATGACGTCGCGCACGGTGCGGACGTTTTTGCCGTCGGCGCGCTTATAGTTGGCGTTTGCCGCGCGGAGGAAGTAGTGGCCATTTTGCGCAACGTCCATGGAGTGCGAGAAGTCGTTGTAGCCCGCAGGCAGCTCGCGGTTAAAAATTTCGCGGCCCATTATGTCGTATTTGGCGTATCGCTGCCCATAGCCCCACGTCATCGCGCCGTCGTCGTTTTGTTTAAAGCCCATCATGACGCCCGCGCTAAACGGCTGCTTGAGGTCGTAAATTTTACTCGGCTCCAGATACCAGCGAACTTCGCCCTTGGTGTCAAGGATGAAGTTGTTCGGGCTATAGTTCCACTCGATCGCGCCGCCTGCGGGGTTGTTCCACACGACTTTGGTGCCCTTGCCGGTTTTATTTACGAAGTTATTTACGTAGTAGAGGCGGTTAGCAAATTTGGCGCTCGGAGCCTTTATCACTTCGATTTTATCAAAAAGCGCGCCCTTTTGAGACGGCATACCCGAGCTCTCTAGATAGATCGCAGGAGCGTAAATTTTATAGGTTTCTTTTATATGCTCGGTCCCACCTTTATAAATTTTATCGTACTCGACCTCGACGGTGTTTTGATAGTCAGGGTAAAGTCCAAAAACAGGTATTCCGCCGTGCGTGCGAAGGTGCTTGTCGGCGACCTTATAGCTGATCGTCTGACCGTCAGGTTTCGGCACGATGGTGACTTTTGCGTTTGCTAGCGTGTAACCGCCGTTTTTGATGACCGCCGTTAGAGGCGCGATGTCGTATGGATTAACGACTACTTCGCCGATCTTGCCTGGGATGCCGTAGTCTATGTGCGCGCCGCTAGGTCCGCCGATAGCCAGCGCAGCCGTGCTTAGACCGCCGAGTAACGCCGCAGCTAGTGCAAATGAAGAAAGAGTTCGCTTCATCTTATTCTCCTTTGAATTGATTTGATATCGTAATTTTAATCAACCTCGCTAACGTAGAAATCACGCGTTTATTAAAACTTGCTTAATTATAAAAAATAATTTCAAATTTTGGCTTTTGTGCCAAAATTTAGTCGAAATTTTATAAATTTAATCTAAAATTTATCTTAGCGTGAGTTTTGCGGCGGCGAGAGGATATAAAATTAACCCAAACGAAATCATTTTAAGGAGCATTCCATGAATCTACTTTCTAAATTTAGCAAAGGCTTTCTAGCCGTTGCGATGTTCGGCGCAATGAGCGCAGCCGCGTTTACCGAGGGCGAGGACTACGTAAAGCTGCAAAAGCCGCTATCAGTGGAGCAAAACACGCTAGTTAAGGTCTTTAGCTATGCATGCCCGTTTTGCTACAAATACGACAAAACCGTCACGCCGAAGGTCGTAGAAAAAGTCGCGGGGCTAAAATACGTGCCGTTTCATCTAAAAACCAAGGGCGAATACGGCGAGGCGGCAAGTAAAATTTTTGCCGTTTTAGCCGTGATGGACGAGGAAAAAGGCGTTAGCCTGCTAGATGAAAACTCGCTGTTTAAAAAGGCTAAATTTGCCTACTATAAGGCCTATCATGATCAAAAGCAGCGCTGGAGCGACGGCAAGGACGAGGCTGCGTTTTTAAAGACGGGGCTTGACGCGGCGGGTATCAGCGAAGCGGACTATCAAAAAAAGCTAGAGGATCCAAAAGTCGCCGAACTGCTTAAAAAATGGGACGAGAGCTACGACGTAGCCAAGATCCAGGGTGTGCCGGCCTTTGTCGTAAACGGCAAATACCTCATCATGACGAAGTCCATCAGCTCAATCGACGGCATGGCGCAGCTAGTAGAAGAGCTGCTCAAAAAATAGGGCGCAGGCATGAAATTTGCGGAAAAAATAGCAAAATTCGCAGACAGCCGTCTTCCGTGGGCGATCCTCGTAGCAGTGAGCGTAGGGCTTGTTATCCTCGCGCACTCGCTGTTTCAAAACTACGTCTATATGCCGCCTTGCGAGCAGTGCGTCTATATCCGCTTTGCATTTTTGTGCATGGCGCTAGGAGGGCTAGTCGCGATCATAAATCCCAAAAATTTGCTTCTCGCCGCACTTGGCTACCTGCTAGCCTTTTGGGGCGCGATCCAGGGCATAATGTATAGCGTCAAGCTCGCCAAGATCCACGACGCCGTGCACGGAGACGATCCGTTCGGCGTGCAGGGCTGCTCGACCGAGCCGCACTATCCGTTCGGCCTGCCGCTTGAGCGATGGGCGCCCGATTGGTTCTTGCCTACGGGCGACTGCGGCTACGACAGTCCGCTAGTACCCGAGGGCGTCACGCTAAGCGGCTTTCAGAAGTATCTCGTCGATCTTTACGAGGACGGCTGGTATCTGATCCCATCAAGCAAATTTATGTCGATGGCAGACTGCACGCTCATCGGCTTTGGCGTCTGCTTCGTCGTGCTCGCCGCGATGTTTATTTGCAAAATTTTAACTTTTGCAAAAGCTTAAATCGGTCTAAATTTAGACCAATTTTGCTATACTCGCCGCATGAGAGCCTTACGCGAGCATAATTTTAAAATTTACTTCATCATCATTTTCGCAAGCCTTTTCGTGGTGCTTTTGGGCGTGAAAAACTACGAGGACGCTAAGGCGCAGATCACGGCGCTCGCGGATAAAAATAAGATCGCCGCGAGCGAAAATATGGTGGGGAATTTCTCGTTTTGGCTGGATGAGCGGCTGCACTCGCTGGTGCGCGCGGCTAAATTTATGCAAAACGCGGGCATCTCGCAAGATAGCAAAAAGCTGGGCGACTTCATACGACTTTTTAAAGAAAACTCCGCGGAATTCGACTCCTTGCAGTTTTTGCGCGAGGACGGGGAGATCTTCGTGGACGGCAAGGAGCTAGGCGACGATGAAGCGATGCCAAAGAGCCTGCGCACGGGGCTTGTTTGGTTTGAAGAGACCAAAAACACGCTCGCACCCACGGTAAATTTTATGCAGCGCCATAAAACCTTAGGCGAGCCGACGCTAAATTTATGCGTGCCCGTGCTGGACGGCGGCTCGTTTGCGGGGGTGTTTTGCGGCGTGGTGAAACTGCAAAATATACTAAAAAATATGGAAAAATTTAAGCTAGCGCCGGATACCTACGCCTTTATCGTAACGCACGGCGGCGAAATTTTAACCCCGATGAAGGACGCGGCGCTAAAAAAACAGATCGAGGATAAATTTAAAGAGCTTTTCCTGCGGGGCGAAGATATCACGAGCCTAAATATCGGATCAAATTTCATCTCCGTCGCCGAGATCCCCACGCTAAACTGGTTCATCGGCGCAGGTACGGATAACGAAAAGGAGCTCGCCGCGCTGCTTAACTCCGCGCTAAAAAATGCCCTTACTCTGCTTTTTGCGTTCGCGGCGCTGGCGCTGGTGGCGAATTTCCTCCACAACTTTATGTACTCAAAAATCAAAAACCTGCAAGACGACTACGAAGCCCTACTTAAGCACAAAGCCCGTATGAGCGAGGCGGGCGAGCTAATCAGCGGTATAAATCATCAGTTTATCCAGCCGGTTAATTCGCTAAATTTGATGATCTCAAGCTTGCTCATGCTACAAAAAGACGGCAAACTAGACGCCGCGACGCTAGAGAGTATGCTGCAAAAGGGCCAGGCTGCGACCGTGCTTTTAAGCGATACGATCGAGATTTTTAGAAATTTCTATAAAACGAGCGACAGCCCGCAAAAATTTAGCGTGCAGCGCTGCATAAAAGACCTACTAAAGCTCATGCACACCGAGCTTAGCAAGGCAAACGTCGCGGTAAGCTTGCGCGAGTTTAAAGACGAAGAGGCCACGCAGCGGATGGGCATCGTGCAGCAAATTTTACTCATCCTCATTCACAACGCCAAGGACGCGGTCGTGGAGCGATACAAAGACGAGATCGCCAAACGGCAAGTTTTTATCGATGTCAAATTTGAAAACGGCATGTGCAAGATATCCGTCACGGACTACGGCAGCGGCGTGAGCAAGGAGCTTCGGGATAAAATTTTAACCCAGCCCAAGACGACCAAAAAGCAAGGAAGCGGCATCGGGCTGTATTTTGGCAAAAAGCTCGCAAACGAAAAGCTTTCAGGCGATATCAAGCTACTAAGCGCGGGCGATCCGACGACGTTTGAGCTAAGCTTTGAGATAAATTTAAAGGAATAAGATGCAAGAGCATTTGAAGCTACTTAAGGACCTGACCGTCCTCATAGTCGAGGACGACGAGATCGCAAGGGAGCTGCTAATAGGCGGGCTAAAGCCATACTGCCTTAGCGTCTGGGGTGCGGGCGACGGACTGGAAGGGCTGGAGCGATTTAAAAAGCTAGCCCCGGCCGTCGTCATCACCGACATCCACATGCCCGCGATGAACGGCTTTGAGATGATGAAGGAGATGATGCGCATAAAGCCCGCGCAAAAATTTATCGTCTTTACCTCCTACGACACCGACGACAACCTCGTCAAAAGCATCGAGCACGGCGCGGCGTCGTTTCTAAAAAAGCCCGTCGATATCGCGGCGCTTTGCCGCCTGCTCGTGGCTCTAACCTACGAAAAGGACGAAAAGCTCGTGCGCTTAAGCCCGCAAACCAGCATAAATCTCGCCAAAGAAAAGATCTACAAAAACGGCGAGGAGATCTATCTATCCTTTTTGCAAAACAAGCTCTTTTGGCTCTTTGCGTATAATCTAAACAAGCTCGTGAGCTACGAGATGATCGAGGAGTTCGTCTACGATGGCGAGCAAACGAGTAAGGGCGCGATACAAAATGTCGTGCTGAGGCTAAAGCGGGAGCTGGGGGTTAAATTTAAAAACATTAGCGAGAGTGGGTATATCCTACTAAGCGGCGAATAGTCTAAATTTGGCGGCTTGCCTTTTTGCCCTATACTTCGTTGGATCTCGCTGCGGGCTGCAGTCACGTATTACATATACGCTCCTTTGCCCTTACTCATCCGCCTCGTCTATGACAAAAATACTGCGCCTTATCTTTTTACGTTCAAATTTGAAGTCAAATTTGTAAATTTTAGCTCAAATTTTACTCGCCTAGACCCGCACCTTGAAAATGTCAAATAGGTTATGGGAACCAGTCTGCTCCTTCGCCTCGTTCGCCGCCACCTCGTCTCCTTGTAGAAAAGTTTAGCTTCACTGCGTTCGCAACTGCAAGCAGAAAGCGGCTCGCTCGGCTTCAGTCACGGACGACCGAGTCCGCCCTCCTCGCCCCTTTCACCGCTGCCTCGTCTGACATAAAAATACTGCGCCTTTAAAATTTTGAGTTCAGAATTTAAAGTCAAATTTGTAAATTTTAGCTCAAATTTTACTCGCCGAGACCCGCTCCTTTAAAACATAAAATTTAGTCGCTATCGTGCCGCAGGGCTTAGCAATAAAATTTATTAGAAGCCCCCCCGCGACTAAAATTTAATGCAGCGCGTAAAACAAAGTTTGCTTTGGCGCGGCGAAGCCTATTTCGCTAGTAGCTCCTTTACCGCAGCGACCATTTCATCGACGGAGCCGAACGAAGCCGTGTTTAAGAGATACTTGCCGCCCACGACAAATGCCGGCACGCCTGAAATCACCGCGACTTCGTAGCCCGCGTCCCACTGCGCGAGCAGAGCCTGCGCCTTTTTGCTGGCAAGCGCCACTTCATATTCGCTCGCGCTCACGCCCGCGGCATCCAGCGCGGTTTTGATAAATCTCTGCTTATCGCTACCGCCGCCAAAATCATCCTTTTTGTCGTGGATCGCTTTGTAAATCGCGAATTTCGCTTTTTTAAATTTCGACTCGTCGCTTAGTAGGCTCACATCGTCCTTTTCATCAAGCACGATAAGGGCTGCGAATATACCGCTTGCGGTCTGTCCGAACACGCCCTTGGTCTTTAGGTGCCACGGCAAAAACTCCGCCCCTTCGAGCTTTTTCATCAGCTGCGGCGTGACCGTCCTATCAAACGCATAGCAGTGCGGGCACTCGTAGTTAAAAATTTTAACGACGCTGTTTTTCGGCACATTTAGCGGCTTTTGCAACACTTGATAATTAACGCCCTCCTCTAGCGCGTTTGCACCCGAGCCAAGTAAGCAAACGGCGGCTAAAATTCTTAAAAATTTAGCGATTTTCATAAAATTCCTTTGCGGTAAATTTCAAAGATTGTATAAAATAAAGGGTAAATTTGAGATTAAAGCGGACAAAGGCAAGGCAGCTCCCACAGAAAATATATAAAATAGCAGGCTACACCATCAACACCGCTTGAGCAAGCAGGCTAATTTATCGCTACAAGCTCTATCTCTGATCTCGCTCAAGCTCAAATTTAATAGCAAGGATTGCACACTCGCGGCTTAATTTTAAAGCATGCAATCGCTTTAATTCAATAAATTTTATTTATCAAAGGCATGGATTATCCACTTTACGCGCTCGGTGTCTCTATGATCAAAAAATAGCGTCTTATCGGTATCCAGCGCAGCGATAGCAGCCATATCATCAGGTGCAAGCGCAAAATCAAAAATGTCGAAATTTTGCTTCATTCGCTCGATTTTAACGCTTTTTGGAATGACGATGATGCCGCGCTGAATTAACCAGCGCAAAATAACTTGAGCTGAGCTTTTGCCATATTTTTCACCGATACTGCTTAGCACGGCGTTTTTAAATATATCGTTTTTACCCTCGGCAAAGCTAGCCCACGATTCAAATGCTATCCCGTAGCCATCAAGTACGCGTTTTAACGCTTCACGCTGAAAAAACGGATGGCACTCAAGCTGATTTACCGCAGGGATGACGCCGCTGTTTTCGCACAGATCGACGATCCGATCAGCGTAGAAGTTGCTAACGCCGATAGAGCGGATGCGACCCTCTTTTTTAAGCCTACTCATCGATCGCCACGCGCCGTAGGTGTCGCCATATGGCTGATGGATGAGATACAGATCAAGATAATCAAGCCCTAGCTTTTTCATCGACGCATCAAACGCCTTTAGCGCGCGCTCCTCGCCCGCATCGTCAATCCAAAGCTTAGTAGTGATAAACAGCTCCTCGCGCTTTATGCCGCCTGCAAGAGCCGTCTTAATTGCTGCACCAACGCTTTCTTCATTAAAATACGCCTTTGCCGTATCGATGCTGCGGTAGCCGACCGAGATCGCATCCTCAACGCATCTTTGCGTCTCTTTCGGATCTACCTGAAATACGCCAAATCCTAAAATCGGCATCTTATTGCCGTCGTTTAAGCTTACAAATTCCATTTTTGCTCCTTTGCTAAAAAATTCATCTTATATAAAAATTTAAAATTTCGCCCTTAAGTCGTAAAATTCTATCCGCACCAAAGCAGTAGGTGAAATTTAAAAGCTAAATTCCAACCTATCGCGAAATTTTAATAATCAAAGATATTCGGATCGATCACCAGCGCGCGGTAGGCCACGTCGTCTCTAGACGCAGACTCCACATCCATTTCAAATTTGATGTCGTTTGTTTTCGGATCGATCTCCACGAGCACCATTTTGATCGTCTTATCGGGCTTTAGCAGATAGACGTTCGAGCTTGAGATGAAGTAGGTGCTTTTATCCTTTTGCCACTCCACGTTGCTCGTAACAGCGCTATAGAAGTCAAATCCGCGCTCCTTGCCAAACTCCCATGTCTGCTCGACGGTACCCTTTTGCTCGTCGATCTTGTACTCGACCGCGCGAGAGTATTTTTGCTCTTTTAGCGCAGGCTGCTCCATACCGCGGCCGTCGCCGTTGTCAAATACGCTGATGTGCTTTACGCTGCCCTTGTTATCGTAGCGCGGAGTGAGCCACGCGGTGTGCTGTGTCCACGACCAGTCGAAATCGCCCTCGCATTTTGAGTTTTCGCATTTGATTTTATTGCCGTTTTTATCAACGGGCACTAGCACCTTTTCTTTAAAGTCCGCGCTCCAGCCCTCAGGCGATGCGAGGATCCATTTTACCTTTTTGTCGCGGCCGATCTTAACGATGCCTTGGTGGCGAAGCGAGAGGATGATGCTGTCGTCGCTAGGGTCATATGAGATGGAATTTACATGCGCCCAGTTGCGTCCCGTGCCGGTTGAGGTCACGTCGCCAAACGGCAGATCGTCGCTGATTTTGATCTCTTTGGCGTCCATGTCGATATTTAGGCACACGGCACGAGCGTCAAGAGCCTTGATGAGGTTGCTGCGGTAGACGTTTTTTCCGAAAATTTCATTCAGATCCCACTCGTCCACGACCTTGCCGCTGCCGTCCACTTCGATGATGTGATCTCTGATCGTATGCGAAATTCTGCCGTCAGGATGATGGTAGTTATATTTAGCGACGCGAAGCAGCAAGTGATCGCCCTTTAGCGGCATCACCTCGTGGCTAAGGTCGATGTAGCCGCGCGGCAGCTCGCGGTTATACACCTCCTTGCCCATCATATCGTAGCGCATATATCGCTGCGCCATGCCCCAGCTCAGATCGCCGTTTGGCAGCTGATGAAAGCCCATCATCATGCCGCCGTCCATCACTCTGCGCTCGCTGCGGTCGTAAAATTTCTGATAGTCCAGATACCATCTGACCTCGCCCTGCGTATCGACGACGAAATTTTCGGTGAAGTCGTTCCAGCTAGCCGCACCGCCGTTTTTCCAATCAAGCGGCTTATAAACGCTCGTGATGGTATTGTTGATGAGATAGAGCCTGTTTTTAAACGCGGGATCGACCTTTTTGACCTTCATCTTTTGCATGTGGCTAAATCTATAATCGCGGCTATACGTGACGATCGGCTGAGCGTAAATTTTATACTTTTCGACCTTCTTTTCGCCGCCGAAAACATAGCTTACCTCAACCTCGTTTAGATAGTCCGGATATAGCCCCCAGATCGGCACGCCGTCGTGCGTCAGCAGCGCATGCTCGGATACGTTATAGGCGATGTCGATGCCGCCGCCCGGTTTTCCTAGCACCCGCACGTGGATATCCTTGATGTCCTTACCCGCCCTATCGATGACGGCCGTTAGAGGCGCCACGTCGTAAGGGTTGATAAACACCGAGCCAAGCTCGCCTTGGGTTTTTACCTGATGCGCCAAAACGCCCGCACTCGCAGTCTGCGGCACCGCTATAAACGCGCCGCTTGCAAAGGCCGCAGCCAAAACGATAGAACCGAAAAAATTCTTACGCATATTCGCTCCTTTTGGGTAAATTTATTGAATTTTACTACTACCAAATCACATAATAATCATACTAGCTTTAAATCAAATTTAAAGTTAAATTCTAATATATCTACTTAAATTTTAGAACGCAAACGAGACGGGTAACAGTCTAAAATTTGATATAATTAGCCCTGCTTTATCAAATTTAAGGAGAGAAAATGCCATTCGTAAATATAAAAGTAGCCGCTCCAGAGCCTACAAAAGAGCAAAAAAGCAAATCATCGCCGAGATTACGGACACGCTAGCGCGCGTATTAGGCAAAGACCCAGCCGCAATACTCGTGATGATCGAAACGCTCGGTATGGACAGCATCGGTAAAAGCGGTCTAAGTCTTGAGGAGATCAAACAAAATAAAGAGAAAAAATGAGCGAATTTTTATAGGATTTTGAGCTAAAAATCACGCTCGCAGCGGACACTACTTGCGCCGTTAAGCGGTCTAAATTTACCGAGCACGCAGGCGGGCAGCAGTTTAAAAACCGCCGCCGCGAGCCGCTCTAGCAGGCGAGCATCAGGTCTCTCGCCGAGGATTAACGGCAGATGAGCAATCTGGAGGTTCTCAAAGTCAAGCTCGCTCACGCGCCGCTCGATACGTCCTTTAGCGCGCAGATAAAAGCTTAGCGAATCCTCGCTCGCACCCGGAGCTGATACGAGCACGAAGCGCCGCACGCCCGCTGCTTTACCCCACTTCGCCGCTGCATAGACGTAGTCCACGTCCACGCGCAAAAACGCCTCGCGCAAACCCGCCTGCTTCATCGTAGTGCCAAGCGCGCAAAAAATTTCGTCAAATTTATGCGGCGCGATATCCGAAATGCTCTCAAAATCAATGATCTGCGCGCGAAGCTTAGGACGGCAAAAGCCTATCTCGCGGCGCGTCCATGCCTCTATCCCATCGTAACCCGGGCTCTCGCAAGGCTCGCGCACCAGCTCCCTGCCTACGACGCCCGTAGAGCCTAGTACAAGAGCCGATTTTCCCATTTTCACTCCTCGATTTTCTTTAAATTTTACCGCGCTTTGCAGTCAAATTTAACTCAGGCGCTACGTTATTCTAAATTTTACGCGTGTATCGTCCACACGGCACGGCTCGTCGTGCGATCTATAAATGCGTAAAATTCAAAGGCGCCTGCCTGCGCAGCTTGTCGCTACGAAGCTAATCAAGTCCTGCTCGCACGTAAAGAAGCAACTTAACAGCGCAAGCTATAAGTGAGCTTGCGCCTCACCCGATCCGCTATTTGGCGGCTGCTATATAATTAAATTTCGGTTCGCTAAGTTTAAATTCGAAGCTAGCCAAATCCACCTCTCCGATGCATGCATCGCTATCGTAAAGCGTGAGCAAAAATTCTGCCGTTTGTTCGCTGCTGTGGTATTGCGAAAACGCCGCATCGTAATCAAATCCGCGCTTTCCCGAAGCTACGTCGCAAAACTCGCTTTTAGTCGCGGCGGGCGCTAAAACTTTAGCCTGCATTTTGGCGTCTTTATCCTGCGCCAGCTCGTGGCTCAAACCCTCGGTGAAAGCGCTTACGAAAAATTTTGTAGCGCAATACGGCACGACGCCGGGCGCCAGAAAATAGCCGCCCACGGAGGAGATGTTTATAAGCTGAGTTTGTTTGCGTTTGTAATCTCGCGTAAATAAGCTCGAAAGTATCGCGAGCGCGGTTACGTTTAGGTCTATCATTCTTACCGTTTTTTGTAAATCCTGCTCTCCCACTAAGCCAAAATCCCCAAAGCCAGCGCTATTAATTAGCGCCTTTAGCTCGTAGCTTTTTAGCTCGTCCCAAAGCGTCAGGACGTTCTCGCTGCGCGCAAGGTCGCAAATTTTAATCACTACGTCCGATTCGGGCGCGATCTGCGCGATCTCGTCCTTTAAGCTTTGCAGCAACTCCGCTCTGCGCGCGATTAGGATCAAATTTTCTCCGCGCCTTGCAAATGCCTTTGCCGCGGCCGCTCCGATACCCGAACTTGCGCCGGTGATGACGATATATTTTTTCATTTTCTATCCTTTTTTAGATTCTTTGGCTTGAAATTTTGCCGAAGCTTGCCGCGTATTTACGCGTGCGCTCATCTTAAATTTACAAACTCGCCCGCGTTTTGCGAGGCGGTTTATTCCTCGCTTATGGGCGTGCGTTTGGTATCTACCGCTTTGCCGTCAAGATAATACCGACCGCCGGCGACGTAGTGGAGCGTTTTTAGCTCGTCAGGGATCTTTTCAAACAGCCAGTGCCTACCGTCAAAGATCCGCTCGTCCGCGTATGCCGCGACGACCTCGCCGATGAAAAGATCGTAGCACTGCTCGTTGTGAGGCTCGGGGATACGCTTGCAAACGAGCCATGCTGCGCAGCCCGCGATCAGCGGCACGCGGGAGTCATCTTGATAGAAAATTTCCACGTTTTTCATCTTGTCCGCGTTATCAAAGCGCGAGTTATTTTCGGCGCCCAGCTCGCTAACTGGCTCCGCCTGCGCTGCCGTGGGGATCTGCACGGCGAAATACCCGCTCTTTTCGATGAGCATCCTCGTGTACGAGCCGTTGTGCGGTACGATGGTAACTTTGTCATAATCAAGCGCCTGCGCCCACGTTATCGCCATCGTATTTGACCGATACGAGCGTGGTCGCGCCCGGGTTTGGGATATGATTTTTGTAGATCGACTTTTATGATAGCCATTTTTGCTCCTTTGATTAAATTTTATCGGCGGCAGATGCCGCAAATAACCAAATGCTTGGTATTAACTTACCCTAAATTTAAGCATTAGGCTCTACTAGATCGGCTAAACCTTGGCGCGCTTGGATTAAATTTCTCCGCGGCGCGCGAAATTTGGCTGACTTAAAATTTCAGCGGCTATTTTCTGCGGATATTATAGCTATTGCCGCTTTTTAGCAGTGAAATTTTGCCGTCCTTCGAGACGTAGCAGCCACCCTTAACTTTGCTTAAAATTTCGCTCTGCGGTAAGCTCGACCAAAAAATTTCTACCTTGCTTTTATCCGCGGAAAATATCCCGTAGATCGCAAGCGTAGCGTTATCAGGGTCGTCCAACCTCACGTCCGCGACATCAAAAACCTGCACGCAGCCATTCTTGATCTTTGAAAAGCTCTGCCCCGCAGCGACCAAGCAGCCGTGCTCATCCGTGCCGCTGCCTATCATCGGCCCCTGCACCGCGGGCACCTTGCAGACGCCCTCACTAGCGCCGCAGTCCGCAGCCGCGCTTTCACTCCTCTCATTCATTGCATTTGCCGCCTTGCCTAGCTTTGCGTCGTGCGCCGCGCAGCCGCACAAAAACACCGCCGTAAAGGTCACGGTTAAAATTTTGCCTCTCATATTTACTCCTTTAAATAAATTTTATCTGCACTCAAAGCTACTCGCGCTATTTTCGTCGCCGCCTACGTAGGTAGCGACTTTAGGATACGCACAGATCGGGATCTGTTTGCCCGCGCGGCTCGTGCTTTTGCCTAGCAGGCTAGATGGAGCCGTTCCCTGCTCGCGCCACGCTTCAAGCGCGCTTAGCGGATCGACGTCATCGATGCCGTTACCGCCGCCACAGTGATTCATCCCAGGCAGTGCAAAAAATCGCGCAAATTCGTCCGCGTTCACGTTCGTTTCCACTAGCTTTTTGTACCAATCGCGCTGATCCATCGCCGAAAACACGGGATCGGAAACGCCCGTTACGATGATGAGTTTACCGCCGTTAGCGCGGAAGCTATCTAACTTGGTCGAAATCGCATCGTTTATCGCCGCGGTTTCGAATGTTCGCTCTACGTCCTTATCGAAATCAAATTTCATCAGATCAAACTCCGGTTGCGGCGGCGTCAAGAAATAATAATTCATCGAACCCTTCGAGAGCACGATATTTCTAGCATTTGGCTCTGCCGTTTGCGAGTCGCCAAGCTTCCACATGCGCCAGCCGGGCTGATTTACTCCGGCATCGTAAAACCAGCCTCTGTAAATTTGCTCGTCCTTGCTGTTTTTTGCGCCCTCAAATATCGCCTTTATCGCAGAAATTTTTTCTTTAGCTAGATCAAGTCCGCTGGGATCGAACTCGCAACGCTCCCAAGCGCCGATGATTCCGTCTTTTAGGCCGTCTAGCGCATCGCATTTATCCAGCACCGCCCTGCTTAGCTTATCCAAATCCTCCTGCGTAAGGGCGTTTGCAAAAATTTTCTCCCCTGCAGCGTTTTTAGGTGCGATCTTCATAAGCTGCCGGTTGTCCCACTGCTCCGCGATCGCCGCGCGCGAAAGCCTAAAACCCGGATTTGCCGCGATTACGCCGTCAAATTCCAGCGGATACCTCTGCGCCGCCATCAGAGCCGAGCGTCCGCCGTTTGAGCAGCCCATAAAGTAGCTGTGCGCGGGCGCTTTTTTATATGCCGCGAAAACCAGCTGCTTTGAGACGCTCGCGACCTTGCCGATAGCCTGATACGCGTAATCTAGCCGCGCCTGTTGCTCGAGCCCAAACTCGGGCGTAGGCGTAGGATGTCCCGAATCTGTCGTGACGACCGCATAGCCCCTCATAAGCGCGGGCGTTGCGCTACTCGTGCGGATAGGTATGGCGCCAAGAGCAGGCGCTACAAAGCCGTCCAGACCGCCGCCGCCCTGAAATAGCAGCTTGCCGTTCCAGTCGCCTGGCAAGCGCAGCTCAAATTTTATACCGTAATGCTTGCCGTCCGAGCCCGTGCGCGAGGCTATCTCACCGCGCACGATGCAGTGCGGCGCGGCTTTTAGCGTCTTATTCGCTCCACCCGTTAGCGCGGACATCCTATCGGCGCTGATTTCGCCGCTTTGATTCCAGATCGCTTCACCGATCTTTGTATCGTAAATTTTTGCACCTTTTAGCGCCGCGCAAGCCTGCTCGTCAAAATCGCTTGCAAGCGCTCCCTGTAAGCCCAGAGCAGCCGTGAAGGTTGCAACTAAAATTTTATATTTCATTGCCGCTCCTTTTGAAATTTTATTAATCATAATTTTAACATAAAAATTTATCGTGATTTTACTGCGTTTATAAAAAATGATGGAATTCCGCACTAAACGGGGCGGAATTCCAAATTTAGCTAGAAGAGCGAAGCGCCCGAGCGGTCCGCGGGATCGGGCTCACCCGTTACGCGATTTCGTAGATCGCGGCGGAATACTTCGATCGCCCAAAACCAAACCGCGTGCCCGAAAAATTCCGAAACAAACTCATACCACGGAAGCTGAAAAAGCGGTGGTGTAAGTCCTAAAAGCGGCAGCGTGATGCAATGCACCGCGATATTTATGACGATACCGAACGCGACGCCCTGAAATAGCGTAATTTTAGGAAATTTCTCGGTAGCGAAGTGTGCTTAATTTTAAATTCTGCTATTGTTGCAGAGCATTAAATTTCGTGCGTGCCATTAAAGCTTGCACGGTAAAAAATCAGCAACGCGGCGGCTAACGCAGCAAAGCCGCAAAATAGTCCTTGGTAGCTTAAATATTCAAGCACCTTGCCACCTACGGCAGTACCGATGCCGCCTCCGAAAAATATCGCCGTGCCTATGATCCCAGAGGATAGACCTTTGGCGGAGCCACAACGAAGCGCTGCGCTTGCTAGGACCGACTGCGCGCAAACATAGCCAAATCCCAGCAAAAACGTCCCTACATATGCGGTGGCAGCGAAGCAACTCGCCAAAAGGCACAGCGCCGAAGCGGACGCCAAAAAGCCGAGGGTTAGAATTTCTTTTGGCGGCAACTTCTCTTTTAAATATCTAGCAGCGTTTCCTGCCAAAAAGCAAGCGACGCCGTAAAGCATAAGGCAGGCTCCGGCAAAATTTGAGTTCAAGCCCAGCTTTTTAAGCAGATAAGCGCCTATGAATGAATACGCCCCGAGCACAATTACGCCGTTACATAAAGCCAAAAAATAGCTTCTCAAAAGCGCAGCATCGCCGCGCAAGCTGGCTAGGGATTTTACGAAGCTTTCGCCTCCGCTTTTCGGAGCGTCTTTGAAATTTAGCGTAAATAGTGATACGAAAGATACCGCAGACAGCGCAGAAAAGGCTAAAAATATCTCCCTCCAAGAAAATCTAGCCACCGCCCATCCACCTAAAGCCGCACTCAGCCCCTGCCCTAAAAATACCGAGCCTAGAAATATCGCTACGATTTTTTGTCTATCCTTCTCGTCATATACATCGCCTATAACGCTGAGGCAGACGGCGATTATACCCGCCGCCGCGCATCCCGTGCAAAAACGAAATAAAACAAGCCACGCTAGACTTTTTGCAGTGGAGCAAAGAAGCGTAAATATCGCCAAAAAGAGCATTAGCGAGATTAAAATTTTACCTCTGCCGTAGCGATCGCTAAGATGTCCGTAAACCGGCTGAAGTAAGCCATAGGGGATCAGATATGCCGTCAAAACTGTGGAGGCAGCGCTTACCTGCACCCCAAACGAATCTGCGATGCTAGGCAGCAGTAGCGATGCGATCCAGTTATCTGCGGCAGAGATTATCCCTGAGGCTATGATTAAGAGCAGTAGTCCTTTTTTGCGGCGCATTTTAAATTCCTAAATTTACGTAATTTTAGCCATTATAACTCTTTTGCTAGAAAATTTGGAATTTTAGCGAACTCAGCAAATATGAGACGAAAGGAATGGATCGCAAATTCGCAGCGGTGTCGCAATGCTGCGGCAAGTATAGCGCAATGGTCGGCATACAATGATGCATCTACCTTGAAGGGGCGAAGGCAGGTAGTAACGTGAGCAGTGAGTGCATGACTAGCTTATATTTATAATCCACTTTTTTCGCGTATAAAGACCTATAAGAAATAACGCAAATTTAACAATGCCACGAAGCAGGGCTATAGCATAAGGCAAATAAGGAAAGCCCTAACTTGCAACGCGAACCCTACAATAAAATTCAAAAATTCTTTAAAATTCTAAGCGGATTATGATGCCTAAAAATCAACTAAAATTTTAAGTACGCATATCCCCGTAGCGCACGCTTTTTAGCCGCGCAATCCCGCCGTTTATCACAAGTCGCGACGAGCCATTCGGACGATCTCGTGCCGCTAGGTTAAATTTAATAGCAGCGGAATTTTGAAATTTTACGAATGCGGGGATTTCAACGGGCGCTTGAAATTTTAGTCTCGAGAGATGATTTTGATTTCATTCGCGCAAGATCCGCCGAAGTCCGCGCCGAATGGATCGCGTACCGTGAAATAATGATCTATCGCGCCGCATCCGTGTCCGATCTGCTCACCCCAGCCAAGCGCCCTGCGCACGAAGCCCTTGGCATGGGCGACGGCTGCGGGCAGGCTAAGCCCCGCCGCCAGCGCGCATGCGATCGCGCTTGAGAGCGTGCAGCCCGTACCGTGGGTGTTGCGCGTAGAAATTTTAGGCGCCGAAAATTCGTAAAATTTGCCGTTTTCATACAAAATATCGACCGCTAAATTTCTCAAATCCGCATTCTCTCGGCTCGGCTCAAAGCCGGCGCCTAGAGGCGCTGCGGATAAATTTTGTTCAAAAGAAGGCTCCGCGCTCGCCGTTAAATTTCCGCCTCCGCTAGTAAAATTTTCACTCGCGAAATTTGCGCGCTTCGTCAAATCTGCAAAATTTTCGCGTGCGCCATTTTCGCTCGCTTCGCGCAATAAGACTTTAAAATTTTGCACCTCGTCCGCCGCGCCGCAAGCAGCGCTCGCGCCCGCAAGATCGCCGCCTTTGATCAAAATCGCGCCGCCGAAAAACTGCGAAATTTTAACCGCTGCGGCGCGCATATCGGCTAAGCTTAAAATTTTCATCTCCGCCAAGACCTCGGCCTCACGCACGTTGGGCGTGACGATCTCCGCGGCGGGAGCGAGCTCGTATTTTAGCGCATGCAGCGCGCTTTGTTTCATCAAAACTCCGCCGCTGGTAGCGACCATCACGGGATCTAAGACGACGTTTTTTGCGCCGTGCTTGCTAAGGCTCTTTGTGATAGCCTCGGCAACCCCCTCATTGGAGATCATTCCGATTTTAACGGCGTCCGGAAAGATGTCGCTAAAAATCGCATCGAGCTGCGCCTCCACAAAATCTGGCGAAACGTCCAGTACGCCGAATACGCCGCGCGAATTTTGCGCCGTAAGCGCCGTAATAGCGCTCATAGCAAACATCTTATGCGCGCTGATCGTCTTGATATCTGCCTGGATGCCCGCACCGCCGCCACTATCAGAACCCGCGATAGTAAGAATTTTTCTCATAAAAAGCCTTTAAAAATTTTAGCGCGATTATATCGAAATTCCGCTATAATTCCACTCGGTAGATTATTTTACGGGCTAAATTTAAGTTTTCTTTATGTAGTTTTTAATATAATCTACGTTCGTTTCGTAATAACTATTACAAATACAAAATTTTAACCCAAATAGAGGAAATTACATGAAAAAAGTCGCCAGTTTGATTTTCGCAGCGTTTTTAGTTTCGGGCTGCTCCTATTTTGAAAAAAAGGAAGATAAAGGCGCGAAGCAAGGCGGCGAGGCTCCCGCGCTGCCGGTAGGCGTATTTACCGCCAAATCCGCCGACGTGCCGATAATTTTAAAATTTAACGGGCAGACCGTAAGCGAGCTTGAGATAATGCTAAAACCGCAGGTTTCGGGCACCATCGAAAAGCAGCTTTTCGAGCCGGGGCACAGCGTCAAAAAGGGCGACGTGCTCTACGAGATCGACCGCTCCAAATACCAAGCGGCGTTTGACAGCGCAAACGCTACTCTTCAAAGCGCCTCGGCGGACTACAAAAGAGCCAAGGCGCTAAAAGCTAGCAATACGATCTCTCAAAAGGATTTCGACACCGCAAAGGCCGCGTTTATGGTGGCTGAAGCAAATTTTAAAAGTGCAAAGATCGATCTTGACCACTCGCTTGTGACCGCGCCTTTTGACGGCATGGCGGGCGATACGCAAAAAGACGTAGGCGCGTACGTAAACGTGGGCGAGGATCTGGTGCGCCTTAGCAAATTTGATCCGATCGACGTGGAATTCGGCATCGCGGACGTCGATAGGCTAGAGCTTGATGCAAATTTAAGAAACGGGCAGTGGAAGCAGCTGGGCCGTCAGGTAAGCATAAATCTCGGCGGCAAGGACTACAACGGCACGCTAAGCTTCATCGATAGCGTCATCAATACAAATACCGCGTCCGTCAGCGCCAAAGCTCAAATTCCAAATCCAAATTTGGAAATTCGCCCTGGAATTTTTACTAAAGTAAGCGTCGAGGGCTTTTATCAGAAAAACGGCTTTAAAATTCCGCAAGTTGCGCTCAAGCAAGATCTTAGCAACACCATAGTCTATGTCGTGCAAGACGGAAAGGTCGCTAAAAAAGTAGTCAAAATTTCGGCGCAAGATACCCGCACGGCGACGATCTCAAGCGGGCTGCAGGACGGCGATCAGATCATTTTGGATAATTTTAAAAAGATCAACGTGGGCTCCAAGGTCACTCCCGTACCCGCAAGCACCGATCCTTACGTAGCGGGGCAGCCTAACGAGCAACCGTCTCAGAGCAATGCGGAAAGCGGGAAATAATGTTTTCTAAATTTTTCATCAACCGCCCCGTCTTTGCCTGCGTCGTTTCGATCATCATCGTAATCGCGGGCGTTTTGGCTCTTAAAAATTCCTCCGTCGAGGAGTATCCGCAGCTCACGCCGCCACAAATCGTCGTTAGCGCTACGTATAGCGGCGCGGATGCACAGACGATAGCCGACGTCGTCGCAGCGCCTCTTGAAAACGCAATCAATGGCGTTGAAAATATGATCTATATGGAAAGCTCAGCAAGCTCCTCCGGCGACGTTCGTATCAACGTATATTTTCAAATCGGCACAAATCCAGCAGATGCGAAAGTCAATGTAAACAACCGCGTCACGCCAGCTCTTACGCTACTTCCCGATGAAGTGCGCCGCTACGGCGTAACCGTCACCGAGCGCAGCAGCACGATGCTGGAGGTGCTTGCGTTTTACGATCCTAGCGAGCAGATGGATGTCGTAGAGATGCAAAACTATGTAGCTATCAACGTCGTAGATGAGCTAAAGCGCGTGCCGGGCGTCGGCGAAGCGCAGGCGCTGGGTACGAAAGACTATGCTATGAGGATCTGGGTTAAGCCTGAGCTACTTAAGAAATTTAACGTTACGACTGCCGAGATAATCGCTGCAATAAGTGAGCAAAACAGCCAATACGCCGCGGGTAAGATGGGCGAGCAGCCGATGAACTTAGGCAATCCCTACGTATATGCAATCAAGCCTGAGGGTCGTTTAAAAACCGTAGAAGAGTTTGAAAATATCATCATACGCGCGCAAAAAGATGGAAATTTCTTGCGCGTAAAAGATGTCGCCGAGGTCAAACTTGGCGGCGCAAGCTACAATATCTCGGCGAAATTTAACGGTAAAGAGATGGTGCCTGTGCTTATCTTTATGCAAAGCGGTGCCAACGCTCTAGCCGTAGTTGAAGCGGTAAATAAGCGCATAGACGAGCTTAAGCCTAATTTTCCCGGCGAGCTGACCTACGACGTCGCCTACGATACGACTAGCTTCGTAAAGGTATCGATCGAAGAGGTCATTCATACTTTCATTGAAGCGTTAATCCTAGTCATCATCGTTATGTATATGTTCTTAGGCAACCTTAGAGCGACGATCATTCCGACGCTTGCTGCGCCCGTATCGATCTGCGGAGCGTTTATCGGAATTTACGCTTTTGGATTTTCCATAAATTTAATCACTCTCTTTGCGCTTATTTTAGCTATCGGCATCGTCGTGGATGATGCGATCATCGTAATCGAAAACGTAGAGAGAATTTTGCACGAGGAGCCGGATCTTAGCGTCAAAGAAGCTACCACAAAAGCGATGGGCGAGATCGTAGCGCCAGTTATCTCGATCGTACTCGTGCTTTCGGCGGTTTTCGTGCCGGTTGCGTTTATGGAGGGCTTTACCGGGGTTATGCAGAGACAATTTGCATTAACGCTCGTAGCCTCGGTATGTTTTTCAGGCTTCGTAGCCCTTACACTAACACCCGCACTTTGCGCTCTAATCTTGCAAAAAAAGGAATCTGAGCCTTTTTTCTTTATAAGATGGTTTAATAATCTTTTTAGCATCTCAACTAAAATTTACGCCGCAGGCGTCGGCATGGTTCTTCGCCACGTACTAATCAGCCTCGTTTTTGTAGGCATCATCATCTATGCGATGGTGAAGCTTCTTGTGCTCACTCCTAGCGGCCTGGTGCCTAACGAGGACAAAGGCTCGATTATGGCGATGACTACGCTTCCGTCGGCATCTACTCTACCTAGGACGGAAGCCGATCAGGATTTCATCGCAAGTATCGCTAAAAAGTATCCAAACGTAAAAGATATAACCCAAATCACGGGATACGATATGCTAGCAGGAGCCCTTAGAGAAAATGCGGGAGCTTTTTTTATGAAGCTAAAAGACTGGAAGGAGCGCCCCGGCGATGAAAATTCCAACTTCGCCATAGCTGCCGCGCTAAACGGGCAGCTCTACGGCGCCGATCGCAACTCGATGACTTACGTCGTTACGCCGCCGCCTATTATGGGTCTTTCGCTTACGGGCGGATTTGAGCTCTACGCGCAAAGTACGACGGGCAAGAGCTACGATGAAATTCGCGCCGATATGGATCGCGTAACCGCCAAAGCTAACCAACATCCCGCTTTAAAACTCGTGCGAACGACGCTGGATACCGATTTCCCGCAGTATAAGCTCTATCTCGATAAAGAGAAGATAAAGATGCTAGGCGTTAAGATAGCCGACATTTTCACCGTGCTAAATTCCACCATCGGGCAGTATTACATCAACGACTTTAACCTTATGGGGCGCACGTTTAAGGTCTATATCCGCGCTACACAAAACTACAGAGACGATCCTAACGATCTAAAATCGCTCTACGTCCGCAGCGCTAGTGGCGATCTGATACCGTTAAATTCCTTAGTGAGACTTGAGCGCTCGCTGGGTCCTGATTCCGTTAATAGATTTAACGCCTTCCCAGCAGCGCAGATTATGGGCGAACCAAATACGGGTTATACCTCGGGTCAAGCGATTGCAGCGATCCAAGAGGTTATAAAAGAGGAGCTTCCTAGCGGATACTCGATCGGCTGGTCGGGCTCTGCGTATCAAGAGGTTAGCGAGACGGGCAAGGGCGCGCAGGCGTTTGTATTTGGAATGATCTTTGTGTTTTTGATCCTAGCGGCTCAATACGAAAGGTGGCTCATGCCGCTTGCCGTGCTTACCGCCGTGCCGTTTTCGGTATTCGGAGCGCTCGTATTTACATATTTCCGCGGGCTAAATAACGACATATATTTTCAGATCGGACTTTTGCTTCTAATCGGTCTGGCGGCGAAAAACGCGATTTTGATCGTGGAATTTGCGATGAACGAGCACCTAAACAACCACAGACCGATCGCGGAAGCTGCCGTCGAGGCCGCCAGGATGAGGTTCCGCCCTATCGTTATGACGAGCCTTGCGTTCGGCCTCGGCGTGCTTCCGATGGTTATCGCTACCGGCGCGGGCGCTGCTAGCCGCCACGCGCTAGGAACCGGCGTCGTAGGCGGAATGCTCGCGGCATCTACGATCGCGATCTTTTTCGTGCCGCTGTTTTTCTACCTGCTCGAAAGCTTCAACGCTTGGCTTGATAGGCGCGGCAAAAAAGTCTAGACTAACGAGGTGAACGATGAAAATAAATAACGCTCTTTTAAGCGCCTTGACGCTTGGAATTTTACTCTGCGGTTGCAACTTCAAGCCCGTTACGCCGCAAAAACAGACCGGCTTTAAGGCGGATTACGCGAGCACGAACGTTAGTACGCAGTGGTGGAAAAGCTTTAACGATCCGCAGCTAAATGCCCTGATCCAAAGCGCGCTGGAGCAAAATTCCGATCTGCAAACCGCGCTGAACAACGTCGAGTACGCGCGGGTAAATTTAGGGCTAAATAAGCTTGAATACCTGCCGAACGTAAATTTAAGCGGCAGCGCGGTGCGCCAAAATAATTTTGGCAACCAGCCCGATCGCAACTCCCACGGCGCGTATCAGATCGGCGCCGTGCTAAGCTACGAGATCGATCTTTGGGGGCGCGTGCGCAACAGCGTAGATTCGGCGCGATCGAAATTTAATGCGACGAAATACGACTACGAAACCGCCAAAAACACGATCACCAGCACGGTTGCGACGACCTATTTTACGCTACTAGCGTTAAAGCAGCAGGAGAAAATTTTAAAAGACAGCCTAAAAAGCTATCAAGATACGCAAAACTACCGCAAAAAGCAGCTCGATGCGGGCGCGGTTAGCGAGATCGTATTTTATCAGGCCAAAGCTGCGGTGCAAAGCGCCGAGACAAGCCTCATAAGCGTGCAAAATCAGCTCTCCGCAGCTCAAACTTCGCTAAATATCCTAACGGGCAAGAGCTACGATGAAATTTTACGCGGCACGGCGCAGACCGCCGCAAAAATGCCTAGCGCACCGCAGATCCCAAGCGGAATCCCAAGCGACGTGATCCTGCACCGCCCGGATGTCGCAAGCTCGCTCGAAAATCTGCGCGCAAGCAACTTCTTAGTGGGCGTCGCCAAGGCGGGCTACTTCCCTACCTTCTCGCTTACGGGCAATTACGGCTATGCAAGCGGCGAGTTTGACAGGCTATTTACCGCAAGCGCGAGCACGTGGAGTATCGGCGGCTCGCTAGTAGGACCGCTACTTGACTTCGGCCGCCAAAAAAGGCGCGTAGAGCTTGCAAATCTGGATCAAAACGCTAGCTTCATCGCATACGACAAGGCGCTTAAAACCGCTTTCGGCGACGTTCGCGACGCGCTTGTCGGCGTGCAAAACGCCAAACTAAGACAGGCAAGCCTCGCCGATCTCGTCGCTTCGCAGAGCAAAATTTATTCAAACGCCTCAAGCAGGTATCAGGCGGGCTACAGCGACCATCTGGAGTTTTTGGATTCGCAGCGAAACCTGCTTAACGCGCAGCTAAACAAAGTGCAGACCGATCTCGACGTGCTAAACGCGACGGTGAATGCATACAAGGCGCTCGGCGGCGGCTTTAGCATTGAAGATAGCGAAATCAAGGCGCTTATCGGCGCGGAGCAGGATGTACAGCCCGATATGTCCGCCTTCCCGAAGGATAGAATTTTTAATTAGCTTTTTAAATTTATCGGCGGTGCGAAATTTCAGAATATCTCTAAATTTAAAGCACCGCCGAAATTTTACGGCGCAAGCGGATGTATGAAAGTAAAATCTGCTTGCGCTTTTTAAATTTAGCCCCGCGGCGAGCGGCAGTCTAAATTTAAAAAGTAATCCAAATTTTAAAATAGCCGCAGCAAGGTAAAATCACCGTTTGACTAGGAAGTGCAAGGCGGCCGGGCTTCGTGGCTCGATAGAATTTCCAAGCAGCACGGCGGAATTCTAATCGCTACAAAAAAATTCTAAGCAGCGCGATAAAATTCCAAACGCTGCGGCGAAATTCCAAGCGTCACGTTTTAAATTTAAAGACGAGCGATTGCGCGCCGAAATGGAATTTGGCAAAATTTTAGATTTTCGCTATAATCGCGACTTTTAATTTAGATGGGTGTCCGAGCGGTTGAAGGAGCACGCCTGGAACGCGTGTAAAGTGCAAGCTTTCGAGGGTTCGAATCCCTTCCCATCTGCCACTATCTTAAAATTTCATCCCCGCAAAGCTATGAAATTTCGCTTTCCAACTCGGCGAAAATTTTATAAATTTAAAGCCAAATTCCACCCTCGCCGTAAATCCTACGATCAAAGACAAAATTTCCTCCGCCGAAAATCAAACCCAAAGCCGCCTAAATTTTATCTCTGCGCCCGCCATTTACCGATATTGCGCTAAAATTCCTTTTAAATTTTACTTTGAAGGAGAAAAAATGAGTAAAGAAAAAAGTTGCGCCTGTGCGCATGTCAAATCCCAAAACGTAACCGACGCACCCGGCAACAACACCGTATTTATGATCTGGCGCTTTAGCGCGAGCAAGACCGCCTGCAAAAAGGCTTTCGAGGGTCTTTGCGCTCTGGTGATAAATTTAAACAAAACCACCGTTACGAGATTCGGCGCGGCTAGCGAAACGAGCTGTGTGCTGGGCATGGGCTTTGAGGCGTGGAAAATGCTCGGCTTGCCGAAGCCTTTGCCGAAAGAGCTAAAAAATTTCGAAGAGATTAAGGGCGATAAACACATCGCGCCCGCTACCGGAGGCGATATCCATATCCACATCAGAGCCGCAAATCAAGCCGTTTGCTACGATATGGCAAGCGAGATCAGAGCCGCGCTAAAGGACGTTGCGACGTGCGAGGAGGAGATCTGCGGCTTTAAATACTACGACGGGCGCGCTATCATCGGCTTTGTGGACGGCACCGAAAACCCGCAGGGCGCAGATCGCGACTTTTTCGCCAAGGTAGGCGACGAGGATGCGGCATACAAGGGCGGTAGCTATCTTTTCGTACAGAAATACATCCACGATATGAGCGCGTGGAACGCCGCGGGCGTCGCCGAGCAGGAGCGCGTCATCGGTAGATCCAAGCAAAACGATATCGAAATGAGCGAGGAGATGAAGCCCAGCAACTCGCACTCCGCCGCAGCCAACGTCGGCGACGATAAAAAGGTCGTGCGCGACAATATGCCGTTTATGCAGGGCGGCGAGACGGGAACCTACTTCATCGCCTACGCAAGCACCTTTAGCACGCTGGAGCTGATGCTTGAGAGTATGTTTATCGGCCGCCCGCGAGGCAACTACGACCGCCTACTGGATTTCAGCACCGCAAAGACGGGCGCGCTCTTTTTCGCTCCGACCTTCGATATGCTCGAGGCTTACGATGCGGGCTAAATTTAAACCACTTTAAATTTAAAGGCGCGCGATGTTTTGCGATCTAAGCCCGTATCAGAGCAGGCGCTGCAAAGAGATCATAGAAAATAGAGCCGAAAACAGCGAAAATATCAGCGGCTTACTGGAGTTTATAAGTGCTAAATTTAAGGTTCGTCCTATCAGCGCGTTTTACGGCGCGGGCAAGAACTCGGCGTGGCTTAAGATCGTGCTTCGCTTCGATAAAGACGCCGCGAAAATCACCGATAAAAAGTGCATCAAGCGCTACCTCGCCCGCACGCCGCTTTACGCGAAGCTAAACGAGCTAAAGAATTTTTATATCCGGTCGAGTCCTTCGAGTCGCAGATCCGCACCGATCTGATCCAAGGCGCCGTAGCGGAGCTGCTGCGAAACCGAAACGAGCTTTTGGCATCGCTTAAAATTTGGTATATCGCGGCGGCGTCCGACGTGCCCGTAGTTTTTTATTTCACGAGGCAGGACGCGGCGCGCCGCGAAGGGGGCGGAAAGATAGAGCGGCTGATAAGAAATTTGGTAAAGAAAGCGGAGGGCGCTAAATACCTGAGCCACATGAAATTTAAGCTCTATTTTGACAGCAAGGAGTTCGTGGATCTGGAGTACGGCGGGAATTTGTTCTACTATTTCAAATAAAATTTAACTAAGGAGTGAAAATGGATGCGAAGCTTTACTTAAACAAGGCTATAATGCAGCTCTCACGGGGGCTTGAGGAGGGCGGCGTGCAGAGCCTAAAAGCAGCACTTGAGGGCGAAGGCGACGAGGTTAGCAAGACGCAAGCTCGCGTGATCTTGGGCGAATACTACGTGATGAAGGGCGAACCCGCGCAAGCTAGGGAGTATCTAGGGCCCGTGGCGCAGGACGCCGAGCGACTGCGGGATCAATACGACGATCTGCTGGACGATGAAATTTGCAGAGCCGATATGCTTTTAGATATGATCGAGCGCTTCGGGTTTTTGGCGGAGTAAACGGCTCGCGATATGCGGCGGCACAGTAAGCATCGCGGCAGAAGAGATAAAATTTTAAGATCGAAGCGAAATGTCGAAATACTCATTTGAAACTATAGAGCAAATGCTGCTAAAATGCGTAGCCGAGGGCGGCGAGCCCGAGCTCGGCTTCCGTCTGCGCAGCGCGCAATACATGATCATCGCCTATGCGGATCGCTGCTCATTTCAAAGATGCGCGGACGAAGCGGGCGCAAATGCAAGCGGCGAGCGGTATTTCGCCACGCTGCGGGAGCTCTACGGCGCGCCGCAGATAGACGGGCGCTCGCTAGAGGAGCTTTGGAGCGAGACGGATGATTTTTACTGCTTTGATTTCGAGCCGTGAGGTCTCGAAATTTCATGCGGCGGTGCAGTTCATAAGCGCAGGAGTACCGATGCGCAGCGTACAAACAAAGGCTCGGACGAATTTGAACGAAATAAAATTTTGAAAGGACGCAGACGCGATCTACTTGGGATTGCATCGCTAAAGCGTGCGACGAGGTCGGCAAATTAATCGCCGTAAAACGCCCGAGCCGCTAGCGGCAAAATTAAAATAGGAGCAAAAATTCAATGCTAAATTTAAAAGACGAGCCGCAAAAGTTGCAAAAGCTGCAGCGGTCGCAGTCTAGGCAAGACGCCGAGCGCCAAAATCCGCCGAAATTTGACAATAAACCCCTCGTTGTAAAAGACTACAACATAATAGTATTCTTTATTTATAACCTATTCTTCGCCCCTTTGGCAGTATCGGTGTTTCTGTATATAGGGGATATTTTCCCATACTATACGCCGTTTGTTTCCGTAGCATTCGCCGTCGTGTCCTATCTCAACAGCGCCCATACGCGCTTTGTTCATTTGACGGACAGGAGCATCAACTACGTCAATAAAGGCAAAATCACGAAATCTATAAAATTAGATGAAATATCGCTAATAAAACTCACCGCCACGCCGCTATTCGGGCATATCGTCCCCGCTAGAAATTCCGCAGGTATTGTGTTTTCGTTCATCGTGATAGCCGTCGCGTTTGCCGGATTTTTACAGAGCCTTAGAGGATTTATAATTTTTATTATGAGCGCGGTGGCATTGATTTTGCCATTTTTCATCTCCAAACTGATTTTTTCAAAGATCACGGAGGGGAAATTTAGCTTTCGTGCGATCGATACTTTGATCATATATGACGGCAAGGGCGGATTTATCAGTTTTATGATGAGCGCGGCGGACTTTGAAAGGGTTTGCCGCTGCATGCTGAAAGAGCGGCAGATCAGCCCGTCAAAATTTCAAAAGCAGTTTGTGATATTTCAATGAAAGAGCCTATTAAACGATATCAGCGTTAAAATTTAAAAAGTCGTTTCGGCTCCTTAAATTGGTTGCAAGTTAAATTTGGGCGTAAATTTTATAATTTCGCATACGTTAAAATTTTACGGCTTGCGCACGCTAAAATTTTACAGCGTGCGGTACGAAATTTTAAGACGCGCGGCGTGAAATTTGAAATTTCGCAAAATGCCGTAAATTTTAGAAAATTTCACAAAATTTCGCGGAGCCCTGAAATTTTAAAAGCTCCGCAAATTTAGCTCACGCTACCACCGAATGCCGGCCTCCAGCCAAAACTGCCTGCCTGCTTCATAGACTAGATCGAGCGAGGTGTCGCTGCTAAGTCTTGCTTTGTTGCGCTTATTTAGGACGTTGTAGATGTCTAAGTTCGTAAAAAATTCCACCTCGCCCGCCATCTTTTTAGCGTATCCGATGCGCGCATCCCAGCTGTAGCTTTTGCCGAGATTTACCTTTTCGTATTTGTCATATCTGGCAGGATACTTGCCCGCAGGCGTCCTGCCCGTGCGAGCGATCGCTTCTTGCGAGCCTTTAAACGATAGAAAGTTATTTACGCTGATGCCGTAGCTTGGGATTTTCGTGATGATATTTAGGCTCGCAGTCCAAGGCCTAGCATAGTCCTGCGCCGGCAGCTCCGATAACCTCATCAACTTCCCGTCGTATTCGACGATCTTTTCATCTTCAAGCGTTTCTCTATCAAGCGATATGTCATAAAGGGTGTTGTTTGTTTTCATCTTGATGTGTTCAAAGCCTAGCTCAAAGCCATTTAGCGTACCGAAGGCCTCATAATCATCGATCGTTTTAACGCCGAAGGTTAAAATTTTATTTTCGCTTCTGCCGTCATTAGTAAAGGTTTGATAGTTGTTTTGGTAGTTCGGATCCGGCGCTAGACCTAGATCTCTTCGCGTAGATTTGATGATCTGATCCCTACCCTTGCGGCTTACGTATTTGCCGAAAAACTCAAAATTCCCAAGCTTTTGCTTTGCCCCGAATACCAGCTCATCCTCATAAGGCACCCTTAGCTCGTTAAATTTAGTTAGAGACAGGTCTTTTGGCAGTTGCGTCCAGTTTTGCGTATAAGCATTGCGCGGGCGCGTGTAGGTAGTAGCGAGACCCTCTCGACCTTCTCTTAATTTGTAGGTAAAGAGATTGCGTCCGTAGTAGCGGTTTGCGCCAAAGTTAATGATCGAATCGCCGTCGCCGAAAATATCATAGTAGCTGTTAAATCTCGGCGCCGCAGTCGTTTGCTTCATATAATCGTCCCTATTTAATCTTACGCCCGGCCGCAAGGTAAGATCGCCTATTTTTATCTCATCCTCCAGATAAACCGCCAAGCTCTTCATATCTACCTTAGTATTGCCCTTATAATAGCTTTTTCGCGTAAAAAACTGGCCGCTTCTACCACGCCTCGCAAAAGAATCGTCTATCGAGCAGAGCTCGTCATCAGGATCGCAAGCATTTACGCCCGCAGGTAGCGGTGCTATTCCGCCAGCGGTCATAAACTCTTTTTTTACGTTAAATTTAGCCTCTTGCTTTTTAAACTCAAAGCCCGTGATAAATCTATGCTTGCTGCCGCCAAGATCAAATTCGTTAAACTCCAGATCTGCGTTGTATGAAAAGCTCTTTTGAGTCTGATCGAGATCGCCGTAGCCACCCTCTATCGCTGCGGCAGATAAAATTTTACTGCCCCAATTCTTTACGTTTGAGTATTGCCAAGCCCTATAATATTCATTCTCTGCATCGCGCGAACTCTCCAGCTTGCTGTAGGATAAAATTTGATTAAATCTAGCAAAATCGCCATCGTAGTCGGTTTTAAGCGCTAAATTTAAACCGCCCGATTTCATATCGGCGTAGGAGTCCTTGATGTGGTCGTTAAACATCTTGCTTCGCTCGGGCGCGTAAGTTACACTCGGCGTGATAGTTAGGCGGTCGCTTGCATACCAAAGCGCCTTTAGGAAGTAGTTATCTATATTTCGCCTCTGAACTCGCTCGGTGATGGTCGTATCGGCGTTGTATCTTCTGTCGTAGGCCTTGAGCGGAATTTTACTTCTAGTGTTGGTGTAGCCGAACATCAAGCCCAGATCCTCGGTAACGGTGCCCTCTAAATTTAATCTCGTAATCCACTTATCGAATCTCGGCTGATTTAGCGGCGTAGCGGAGTTTTCAAAATTTTGCTCGTCGCCGTAGATATGGTATCTAGTCCAGCTATCCTCGGTGTGCTGCATCGAAAACTTGCCGTGAAAGCCTGCGCGCGGATCTCGCGTCTTAGCCTCCACCACACCGCCGGTAAATCCGCCGTATTTTGCCGAGACGCCGCTATCGTGCACCTCTACGCTTCGTAAAAAGTCGCTATCGATCGCCATACCTTGCGAGACGGAATTCATCGTATCAAACGCCGAGAAGCGCGTAGGATTGCCGCCGGGGTTTCTAGCGGGATCGAGATCGTTATTCATATTCGCGCCGTCGAGCATAAAGTTATTTTGCCAATACTTAGCGCCGTTGATGCTTATGTTTGCGGGGCTGATCTCGCCGAGCGTCGTGCTCTGGCGATTTGTGGAGCTGAATTGCACGTTTGGATTGGTGCGCAAAAGCTGCACGAAGTCGCCGTTGCCGCTAGGCATCGACTCGATCATCGTTCTGCCTATTTTTTGCGTACCGCCGTAGCTGTCGCCGACGCTCATCAGGCTCGAGTCGATATTGCCGACGACGACTATTTCGGGGAATTTATAACTATTTATCGCCGCAGCCGAGCTTCGTGCCTCCGAGCTTTCTTTGGTAGCAACGCTTCTTGTTGCGTTATTTTCAGACGAATCCTGCGCGGCACTTAGGCCGCAAAGACACGCCGCGACTATTAAGGAGCGTGCAAGCCCCCCCCCCGCAGCGATTTTGAGTGGATTTCTCGCCTTTTATGGAAGCGGAATAATTGCGGCCTGCGCCGCTTTTACATGGCTTACAGGCCCAAAAACCGACAATCATCTTTTCTCCTTTTTTGAAAATAAAAATTAAGACCGAGGAAATTTAGCCAATAATATTTTAAATTTCAATTAAAGTGATAACAATTATACGACTTATGCAAACAATAGAAAAAATGTAACAAAATAGCGATATATCGACGAGATAAATCTATTTCAAAATAAAATTTATCTAAAATCTATGCACGGCACAGATGGGTTTAATTGAGTTTTATTCTTGGGTATATTTTTAAAGTACGTAAATTTGCGGCGCCGAAATTTGCGGCGCAAGCGCCGTTAAATTTAAACTCGCCAAGTAAATTTAACGAGCAAAATTTAGATGCGCCTAGCCCGCTAAAATTTCGGCGCATTTATCCTCACCGTCTCATCGGTGTCAAAAATATATGTCTGCGCCGCCTCCGCGATATCCTTCGGCGAGATGGAATTTACGATCGTTTCAAAGGTCTTAAAATCGGCGATCTCCTCATTCCAAAGCGCGTATTTTACGAGCGCGTCGTTCCAAAACTCGGGGCTTTCGCGAGCGGTACGCGCCGTGATGATCTGAGATTTTTTAAAATTTTCAAGATGTCGCGCTACGTCTGATCCGCCGCCTGCGATTTCTGCAAAAATTTCTCTAATTGCGGATAAAATTTGATCCGTATTTTGCGGCGCGCAGGAAAACGAAATATGAAGGCTCGAGTGCTCGTACGGGATGCGGCTTAGGCTCGAAGCGACCGAAAAGCCGTAAGTACGCCCCTCGTCCTCTCTGATGCGCTCTCTAAGTGCTTCCTGAAGCACCGAAGCTAGGGCGGAAATTTTTATCGTATTTTCAAGCGAGTGCGGGGCGGATCTATTTATCGCGGTAAGCGCAACGTCGCTTCTAGGGGAGTTTTGATAGTTACGCATAAAAACGTGCCGTCCGCTTAAGCTGCGAATTCCGTCGTCTTTAAAATCCTCGCGTTCGCCGCGAGCGGGCAGGTTCGCCAGATATTTTTTTATGAGGATTTCGGCGTCTTTTAACTCAAAATCGCCGCTAAGTACGAAAGTGTAGGATGCGGCGTTGCTAAATTTATCATAGACGATCTTTTTTAGCTCCTCCGCATTAAGAGCTTTGATCTGCGCGGCGCTTAGAGGGCGCATTCGCGCATTGCCGCCGTAAAAAAACTCGCTAAATTCCCTGCTAAATTTATACCCGGGCAGCTTCTCGTTTCGCGCAAGCTCGTCGAGCGATTTTATCTTTAAATTTTGCAGCGCTTTCTCGTCCGTGCGCGGAGAGCTAAGCTCTAAGTTTATCGCCTCCAGTAGCCATTTTAGATCCTGCGAGCCGCAGCCTCCGTAAAATCCGTGCGAGAATGCGGAGATATTTTTGC
Source organism: uncultured Campylobacter sp. (assembly GCA_900539505.1). GTDB lineage: Bacteria > Campylobacterota > Campylobacteria > Campylobacterales > Campylobacteraceae > Campylobacter_B. The sequence continues at coordinate 37,868 of UQCL01000011.1, forward strand.
GGTAATTTACCTGTCGCCCGCTTAAAATTTGCGAAATTTCATAATTGTTAAACTCGCCCGCACCGCTTTCGTTTGCAAGCATCGCGGCAAAACTGCCAAGCCCGGGATGCGCTAGATTGGACATTCCGCCTCTGCTTACCGCGGCAAACGAGATGAAATCCTTACGCGTCTTAAGTGGCTTTAAGATCACGGTCGCGTTATTTTCAAGCACGTAGGTATAAAATTTAAATCGCGGATCAAAGCTCTTGCTTAAAATTTTACCCTCAGGCAGGTTTTTAGAAATCAAGCTACCAGGCAGCTTTTTATGCGCGGCATGCGTATTTATCGCCCTGGCGCCATCCTGCAACTTCTTAAATTTAGCCTCATTAAGATTATATCCGGAGCCGCTAAATACGCTTGCGTGCACCTCGCCTAGATCCGTCAGGCGCCTAAATTCTAAATTTAGCTCCTCCAGGCTGATCTCGCGCAGCAGCTTTATGTCCAAATCGCGCTGTTTTGCGGCGCTAGGCAGGACGGCTCCTGATTTTACGGCATGAAGAATCTCTCTTGCAAAAAACGCGGAATTTGCGCTTTTTTTGCGCTCAAAGGCGCTGTGCCGCGAGCTGATCAAAGCATCCTTTGCTAGGGCGAAATCGCGCGCATCAAAGCCGCTATCTCGCAAGCCTTTGATTAGCGCGAGCGCCTGCGAGATCGCGCCGTCAAAATCTCCGCCCAAAACGGCAACGTCGAAGTTATAGATCGTTTTTTGAAACTGCAAATTCGATCTGGAAAAATTAACTCGCAGCAGCGCGCCTTCGCTAGCCTTCGCTCGCTCGTAAATCGTAGAGATGAGGCTAGAGATAAGCTCGCTTTTTAAAATTTTTCTCGCATTCGCCTCGCTATTTGGCGGCACAAATTCCTCCCAAAACGAAATTTTGACGGAATTTAGCGATGTTTCATTCGTGTCGTAATTGTAAATTTTCAAACCCTGCCTAGGCGGAATGCCCATATCCTGGCGGGCGTAGGAGTTTGTATTTTTAAGAGGCGAAAAATTTTGCTCTAGCAGTTTTAAAATTTTATCACTTTTAAAATCGCCCACGGCTATAAATTTCATAGACCTGGGCTGGTAAATTTTTTGATAAAGCTCCTTGATTCGCTGCGCGCTTACGGATTTTACGACCGCCATATCGCCGATCGGCGCACGATTAAAATACACGCTGCCGCCATAAAGCTCCTCATCCATCCGCTCATAAAGCCTTGCGATCGGCGTATCACGGCTGCGCGCCTCCTCGATTATGACGCCTCTTTCTTTTACGAGCTCGAGCGGATTAAACTCCACTCCGTCCGCAATCGAAGCAAAAATTTTAAAAACGTCCTTTAAATTTTCTTCGCTAACGGCGATGTTAAGCGTGTAAATCGTGCTGTCGTAGCCCGTCTGCGCATTTACGTCGGCGCCGAATTTCACGCCCAGGCTCTGTAGCTTTTTAATGAGCTCGTTTTTGCTAAAATCGCGGCTTCCGTTAAAGGACATATGCTCTATGAAATGCGCAAGCCCACGCTCATTAGGGGTCTCATCGATCGAGCCCGCATCCACGATGAGATAAAAAACGGCGGAATTTTTAGGCACGGAATTTTCTAAAATATAGTATTTAAGCCCGTTTGGCAGCGCCCCTCGCAGGACGGCTTCGTCCCAATCAAGCGCAAAAGCCCCTGCACAGAGCAGTAAAAATAGTAAAATTTTTCGCATTTAAGCCTTTCATTTATTTCTAGTCAAATTCCGTCTCGCAGATATTTGGCAGACTTTTCTCTTTCGGCTTATCAATCTGCCCGCCTGCGCCATTCTGCGCTATTTTTTAGATTTGCTCGCCCCGATTGCTAGCCTGCGATGTTTCTTAAATTTGCCAACTTTTAAGCCGCCTGTTCGCTGCGCCGATCTTCGGTCTGCTTCGCTAGTTCACTGACTCTAGCTCCATACCGAGTAGCTTCTCTCATTTTGTGTATCGCCCGAATCGTCAAATGCGTCGATTTTTATCTGCGCGGCGGCGCGACAGCATGGCGGCGCGGGCGCAAATTTTAAAATTTACTTGCACCCGAGCTAAATTTAAAAAGCGCGAGTCGATAAATTTTAAATTTACGCCAAGCGCGGCGGCCTCCTAGGCTTTGAAATTTCATAGCTAAATTCTGCGGCTAGCTTTCACGACCGCTTTTATATCCGGACGGACGAGTGTTTAAATTTAGCATCGTCCTTGCTCTTACTGCGCGCTGTTTTAATACTGATCGATCAAAAAACTTCCGATGCTTCATCCACCAATACGGCCGCAATGCACTAGAGTTTAACACGAACCGACTAAAAGCTGCTCGGCATATTTTGACACCTATCGCCATATAACATTTTAGCGCTCCATCTTGGCGCGCGCACGAGTTGCCGCTTACGCCGCCTACTACGAGATAAAATTTTAGCCTAAAGAGCATTAAATGAAAATTAGTATAAATAAAATGTGAAATTCTGAAGTTAAAATGGAATTTCGGATTAGATTAAAATGGCCGGGAGATAGGGATTCGAACCCCAGGAGGCTTTCACCTCAACGGTTTTCAAGACCGCCGCTTTCGACCGCTCAGCCATCTCCCGATTAAGGGCGGGCAGACCCCGCCGTAGATTCGCGCAGATCAAGACCTGCGCATGGAATTTATTCGGTTTTTTCTCCGACCCACTCGGCGCCGTTGTGAACCTTTTCTTTGGTCCATTGAGCCGCATTGTGTGAGTCCTCTTTTACGCCGTGCCAAGTATTAGAGCACCCGCTAAAAACCATCAATGCCAAAAGAGCCGCTAGTATGTATCTCATAATAACTCCTTTTTAGGATCTGGAGGCGACACCCGGATTCGAACCGGGGATCAAAGCTTTGCAGGCTCATGCCTTACCACTTGGCTATGTCGCCACGCCGGCTTATTAGGTGGTGCCCGGAGCCGGACTTGAACCGGCACGGAAAAAATTCCGAGGGATTTTAAGTCCCTTGCGTCTACCGATTCCGCCATCCGGGCACGTTTAATACAAAAACAGAATGTAAAATGGAGCGGGAAACGAGAGTCGAACTCGCGACATCAACCATGGCAAGGTTGCGCTCTACCACTGAGCTATTCCCGCGCAAAGAAATGAAATATTACCCAATGCAAGCTTAAAATTTCATTTTATAGCGGCCTTTGCGGAGAAAATTTTGGCGTAGCGCCGGAATTTAAAAATTTTGTAAGTAAAATAATGTAAAATTACAAAATCTTTATTGGGGTTATAGCTCAGCTGGGAGAGCGCTTGAATGGCATTCAAGAGGTCGGCGGTTCGATCCCGCTTAACTCCACCATTTAAACTATTTTAAAGCTTTAATAACTTCTTTTAAATCTCCTTTACTTCCTTTAAATACCAATATTTAGGGCTTTTTAGTAATTTTTGATTATTTTTGTTTCTTTTATGTTAGAATTATTCTCGAGCAATTCAGTCAGTTAATAGGTTAGTTAGAACTTATTAGGCCAGTTTTTCAACTTTTTTATATGCTATTTGAATGTATAAAACAAAAGCGCATCCTCGTATTCAATTTAACCAAATAGCGCATTTAGAAGCATTTGGTAGTACCTAAAAAACATACTTGTAATAAAAACCACAAAGCGAATGCAAATGTAAAATTCTGATTAAAAAAATTCCCATTTCTTAAAAATAAATTGATTTTACTCCAGTACAGTTTTACTCTTATAATAATACTTTTATAATTTTTGTATTACAATACCGAAATTTTTTAAGGAGCGATGATGAAGAATTTTTTTAAAATTTTAATCTTGAGTTTGCTTTTTTTAAGCACCGCTTTTGGCGCTAAAATCCCGCAAGATACGATTATCGTGGGGATCGAAGCCGAGACGCCGCGGATAAATCCGCTTTATGACGAGGATCACGATCCGACGCTTTCGCTTGTGTTTTCCGGCCTTACGAACCACGACGAAAACTCAAATTTAGTCCCGGAGCTTGCGACCTCGTGGAAGGTTAGCGAGGACGGTAAGGTTTATGAATTTGTGCTTAGAGAGGATGTTTTGTGGCACGATGGGGTAAAATTCGGCCCGCAGGACGTTAAATTTACGATAGAGGCGGCAAAAGACGAGAAGCTAAACGCTCCTGCGATATCAAACTACGAGATGGTAAAAAGCGTTGAGATAACAAGCCCAAATAGCGTAAAGATCACGCTAAGCGAGCCGTTTCCGCCATTTTTAGATACGCTTAGTTTCGGTATGTTGCCAAAGCACATCTTAGAGGGCAAAGACATCAATAGCGACGAGTTTAACAACAAGCCGGTAGGGACCGGAGCCTATAAGGTTACCGAGTGGAAAAAGGGAGAGTATATAAAATTCGTCGCCAACGATAAATTTTACAAGGGCGCTCCGAAAACCAAAAATATCTTCTTAAAAGTCCTAGCCGATGCGAATATCAGGCTACTTCAGCTAAAAAGCGGCGAAATCGATGCTGCGCTAATCGATCCAAGCGGCGTAAAATCGGTAGAAAAAAGCAAGACCCTCAAGGTTCTTCGTTTTGCGAGCGCCGATTACAGGGCGTTGATGTTTAATATGAACGACGAGCTTTTCAAAGATAAAAATGTAAGAAAAGCGATAAATTACGCCGTAGATAAGTCAAGCTTCGTCAATGTTTTGCTTCACGGCTACGGCTTTGAGGCGCATAATCCGATTCAAACAAGCTGGGCAAATAGCGACGATAAGGAGCTTATGTTTAAATACGACCCGAAAAAGGCGGACGAGCTTTTAAAACAGAGCGGCTGGAGCAAAAACAAAAAAGGCTTTTATGAAAAAGACGGCAAAACCCTCGGCTTTGAAATTTTAGCCTTTAATACGGATCCGTTTAGAGTATCGCTAGCAAAGGCTCTTAGCAGCGAGCTGGTAAAATTTGGAATCGACGCCAAAGCATACGGCAAGCCTAAAACCGCTTTTGAAATTTCTAAAGTGCAGAGTTTCGTAATCGGCTGGGGCAGCCCTTTTGACCCTGATTTTCATACGTATAGAATTTTTGGAGGCTTTGCCGACGTAGATAAAAATGAAAACGGCTGGAACTACAGCCATTATAGCGACGAAGCCGTCGATAAGGCTCTAAAAAGCGCAAGAAGCACTCAAAATATGGATGAGAGAAAGAAATTCTACAAAGAATTTCTAAAAGCGATCCACGATAATCCTCCTTTTGTTTTTATGGCTTATCTTGATTTTCCGCTTGTTTATAACAACGAAATTTCGGGCATAAAAACAAGAAATTTGGGGCATCACGGCGCCGGATTTTTGTGGAATATCCACGAATGGCAAAAGCAAGTTGAATAGTTGAAAAATTTAATCTTTAAAAGAGTGGCGTCGAGTTTGGCGCTGCTCTTCTTTCTGTCTTTAATCGTTTTTTTGCTGATTTTTATCCTGCCTGGAAGCGTTACGGACGCTATGTTTTCGCGCCCGGAGGCGGTGAGCGAGAGCGTAAAAAAACAGATCGAGATAAATTTGGGCTTAGATAAAAACGTATTTTTACAATACTTCTCGTGGATCTTTGCATTTTTGCAGGGGGATTTCGGGCTATCTTTGATAAGCGGCGAAAGCATTTCCGCGATTATTGCAAAAAGGCTTCCAAACACCATCGCCCTATCGCTAGCATCATTTTTTTTCATAAGTCTGTTTTCGCTTATCCTGGGCTTTATTTGCGCTATTTATAAAAATAAATTTATAGATATTTTTATAAATGTCACAACTTTTTTGCTTGCCTGTTTGCCGCATTTTTGGGTAGGTCTTGCTTTTATTCTCGTTTTTAGTCTGATTCTGGGGCTTTTTCCAAGCTCGGGAGTAAACGAGATCAGCCAAAGCGGGATTTCGCTCAAACACCTATTTTTGCCGCTTTTAAGCGTGGTTTTGCCCCATCTTGGGCTTAATATAAAATTTATCAAAGACACCTTTTTAGAGAGCTTAAGCAAGGATTTTATCCAAGCATCTTACGCAAGAGGGCTTGAAAAAAGCCGAATTTATCTTCTCGCCTTTCAGGACGCGCTGCCCGTTATAGTGCAGTATCTAGGAACCTTAATGGGAGGTATATTTGCCGGCTCGTACGTAGTCGAGAGCGTATTTTCATACCCCGGCATCGGCGAACTTGCGATAAGCTCGGTCGTTTCAAAAGACTATCCGGTAGTCATTAGCGTGGTGCTGCTTAGCGCCGTTTTTGTTATATTGTCAAATTTACTGGCGCAGATCATCGCGATCATGCTCGATAAGAGGAATTTATGAAAATTTATAAATTTTTCTTAGCGGTTTTTGTATTTTTTGTTATCTTGGCGGTTTTCGCTCCGTTTTTTGCGCCGTTTGATCCAAATTTTAGCGATTTTCAAAACGTAAATTTAGCCCCAAATCAAACTCATATTTTCGGAACAGATTTTATGGGTAGAGACCTGCTGAGTCGCGTATTTTACGCTCTTAGAACATCGCTTATCGTAGGGGTCGGGGCGAGTTTCATAACAACCCTCATTGCCTCCTTTTACGCCTACGTCGCAACGCTTAATTCAAATTTTATAAAAGAGCTTTTTGACAGGCTGATAGATGCGTTTTTGTCCCTGCCTAGCATTATATTTATTATGATCTTTTCATCGATTTCCGGCGGCAGGCTATTTACGATTATCCTTATAATCGGGCTTTGCTCATGGATGCAAAGTGCAAAGGTTATTTTGGGGGCTCTTAAAACGATGCTTAAAAGCGATTTTATAGCTCAAGCTAAAATAAACGGAGCGACGCATTTTAAACTTATATTTTTTGAAGCGCTTCCAAATTTAAAGGCTCTGCTTTTTACGCTTTTCGGTATCAACGCCGCGCACGCAATCGCCATGGAAGCAACACTTAGCTTTTTTGGAGTGGGGAGCGATCTGTCCGCGATCAGTCTCGGGCTTATGCTAAATGAAAGCACGCAGGCTCTATTTATGGGCTCTTGGTGGGTCGTGCTTTTCCCCGGGGCGGTGCTGTTTTTACTAATACTCTCTTTTGCGATTTTAAGCACGAGCTCAAACGGCAAGGGTATAAAAATATGATCGAGATAGAAAATTTAAATCTAAAATTTAAAAATAAGCCGATTTTATCAAATCTTGATTTTAGCCTCGCTCAAAACGAATGCGTCGCGATAACCGGAAATAGCGGCTGCGGAAAGTCGATGTTTGCAAAGGCGATGATAAGGCTTTTTGATGACGATTTTAGCCTTAGCGCCGATAAATTTAAAATTTGCGGCAGAGATATTTTAGCTCTTGATCAAAACGAGCTTAGAGAGCATAGGCGAAATGTCTGCGCTCTGATCTTTCAAAACAGCCACGGCTCCTTTCATCCCATGCTAAACGTAGGCGATCATTTCAATCTCTATCTTAAAAAAACTACGGAAATAGGCCTTATTAAAAAAACGGCTTTTGAGTATTTTTACAAATTCGGCTTTGACGACGCGAACACGCTTTGGCATAAATTTCCTTACGAGCTAAGCGGCGGAGAAGCGAGCAGAGTTCAGATAGTTTTGGCGCTCTGCTTGAAGCCTAAAATTTTAATATGCGACGAGATAACAAGCTCGCTCGATACTCTAAACAAAAGAAATATTATAAATATGCTAAATTCTCTCAAGCGCGAGATCGGCATTATATTTATCACCCATGAGCTCGGGCTTATCTCGCATCTGACGGGTAGAATTTTAAACCTCAAAAACGGAAAATTTCAATGATATTAGAGGTTAAAAACATATCGAAAAATTTCGAATTTAGAGAGCATTTCGGGCATAAGCAGATCTGCTTAGAGGTGCTAAATAATATCAGCTTTAATCTCGAAAGCGGCGAGAATTTATCCATCCTAGGGCAAAGCGGAAGCGGCAAAAGCACTCTGGCTAAAATTTTGGCTCTAGTTATAAAACAAAGCGGAGGCGAGATATTTTTTGAGGGCAAAAATCTGTCAAATTTAAACCAAAACGAGATTTTGCGATATAGAAGCCAAATCCGCCTCGTGATGCAAAATCAAAAATTATGCCTAAACCCCGCCCTTAAAATCAAAACTCAGATTAAAAACATAAAGAATTATCTTAAACTAAATTTTGATGACGAGCTTGTAGGCACGCTTTTAAAAACGCTAAATTTACCCGCGGAAATTCTAGCTAAGCTCCCGCATCAAATTAGCGGCGGCGAGGCTGAGCGAGTAGGCATGCTAATAGCTATGCTCTCAAACCCAAAACTTCTAATCCTCGATGAGATAACGAGCGGGCTTGATTTCGAGGCAAAAGAGAGGCTTTTGGATATGCTTTTGACGCTTAATAAAAGCATAAATATCATATTTATAACTCACGATCTAATGAGCGCGAGAAGGGTTGCGGGCAAGGTTTTGCTGCTCGAAAAAGGAAAGCAAATTTTCTTCGGCGACTTTGAAAACATTAAAGAGTATCCTAAATTTTTAGAGCTTTCGGAGGCCTTGAGTTATTAAGCGCTGCGCGATGTTCATGTGCAAAGAGAGCGCGCCTTAATCCCGATACGCCGCAAATTTTAATGTATTGCGGCAAGAAATTCTAAAAGCGATCCTTTTGCTCTCTTTTAACTCCTGCGCGCAGCCGCCTGCCTTGGATTTTGATTATTTTCCTTCCTTTTATATTCGTTTCGATATAATTTTTCTGAAAAATAGGCGCCAAACGGCACCAAACCGTTAGCCACAGATTTTTTAGACCTAATGTGAAATAAAGGAGAGATTATGCCATTTATAGATGAAGACTACGTAAATATCGTGCCGCAGGATCTGCTAGAGCGCGGTATACGCCTAAGAGAGAAGCTTGGTTCTTATTATATCGCTTGGAGATTCGACGATGTAATGGAGGTGCTTAAAATCGCAAAAAGCAAAGATATGGTTATCGTCGGAGGAGAGGTATATCGCCTAAGCGGTAATGAGCCCATTATCACATACGATAGCTGGAGCATTAAAGAGGGAGATGACGGTGACGATGCATTCGAACTAGCGGTTCGATACATCACTAATTATCGCGCCAGAAACGGAGATGACTTTGCATACTGCCCGACTATTTGTCCATATACCATCCTACAGGAGCCAAATGAAAATTTTAGCTTCCAATATTGAAAAGGAGAGATTATGTCATTTATAGATGAAGATTACGTAAATATCGTGCCGCAGGATCTGCTGGAGCGTGGTATACGCTTAAGGGAGGAGTACGGATTTTATGAAATCGCTTGGAGATTTGACGATGTAATGGAGGTGCTAAAAATCGCAAGAGATAGAGATATGCTTATCGTCGGAGGGGATGTATATCGCCTAAGCGGCAATAAGCCCATAATCACATACGATTGCTGGAGTATTGAATCGGAAGATGACGATGCATTCGAAATGGCAATCGAATATATCACCAATTATCGCGCTAGAAACGGAGAAGATTTTGCATACTGCCCGGTCATTAGCCCCAGGCGGGTGTCCAAATGAAAATTTTAACTTCCAATGCAGAATATGCTGGTTTTGCTCATATTCTGATAAATATAAAATGTGTGTCAAACTAAATGACAATATGTGCGTAGATGAGATATAAAAGATTTTAGGAGTAGCTTTGAAAGGCAACAAAGTAGTTTTAATACTATCGATCGAAAGCGATAGTGATCTATCTGAAACGATAAGCAGCAGCGGCATATCCGCAACAAAAGCCTGGCGCAAAGGAGATTTTAAAAAAGGCTTTATTTTAAAATATAAAAATTTTGGATTTAGTATAGAGGAAAAATTTTATGATATACCTTTTGCGGGAGATCTAATTAAAAAATTTTTAGCAGATATAAATGTCGCAAAGAGTATAAAATTACAAGGTGTGAAAAAGCTGCTAAGAGTCGTAGTTTAGGTCTATATTATAATGCAAATTTACTGAAACTATTAGCAGATAATAATGTGGATTTGGACAACGACATATACTGCCTAGATGGATAAATTTGAATCTTGAGCGAGACGTATTTATCGATGAAATTCTTGGACTTTGATTGGATAAAAGGCGACAAACCGTCCTTGGAATTTCATATAAGGATAATTTAAAACCATGAAACCGGTAAGAATTGTAATGACGATATTTTTTATTATCCTATCGTCTTTAAATTTTCATAAACTATTAGCGGAAGGCGGTTATCGCGGAGGCAAAGTCTATGTCGTAGCCACAACCCAATCCGTCATTATGCAAATATTACTTATCATAGGATTGATCCTGTATTTGATATATCTGATAAGAGTAAAAGCTGTCTCTTATACACATCTGACGC
>UQCL01000012.1 GCA_900539505.1 uncultured Campylobacter sp.
GCTCGGAGATGTGTATAAGAGACAGGCGAGATTTCATTTAAATTTATAAGTAGATTTTGACCTTAGCCATATTGGAGTGACAAGAGAGATAAAATTTGGTCTATGCGAGACTTTACTTATCAACAAAATTTAAGTTTAAGTAGATACTCTGGATGGGATATTTGCGTCATTGCTTTTAGGTAAATTTCAATATTAGTGTTTAAGTCTTAAGCGAATTAATAAAGCCGAGAGCGAGTCTCGGCTAAATTTTACAATAAAATCGGTGCTATTAGAAAGCCGAGCGCTACTGAAAATGCTATAGCTAAAACACCTGGGAGGAAAAAGGAGTGGTTGAATATATATTTACCTATCCTAGTAGTTCCGGTATCATCCATCTGAACGGCTCCAAGTAAGGTCGGATACGTAGGAAGCACGAATAGTGCGGAAACTGCAGCGAACGATGCGACTAAGATATATGCGTCTCCGTTATTTGTAGCAGTTAGTCCAAGCGCAGCAATAACCGTAGGTATAAGCGCTTTTGCAGTAGCGGCTTGAGAGTAAAGAAGCATACTCGCAAAAAATAACGCTATAGCTAGCATAAATGGATAGTCTTTGACAAAATCACCAGCGAAATTTTTGATAGCATCGGTATGATTTACCACGAAAGTATCACCTAGCCACGCTACGCCGAGTACGCACACGCACGCCGTCATACCACTTTTAAATGTAGCGGTATTAAATAGCTTATCGACTTTGACGCCACAACTTACCGTTATTAGAGTAGCGATGACTAACATGAAACTCATAATGGCGTTATCTCTAGTTAGCACTAATACTTTAGTAGGTTTATCGGTATTTTCTACGTATTTTACATTGGTAGTTGAGTCGGTTTTGACTTTTATGTTTTTTGCGACTAGTTCGTTAAATTTATCAGGATCTTTGCTTTCATAGATTTTTTCGTAGCCTGTCACGTAACTTGGTTTTATCCAGCCTACATTTTTGCTAATAGCCGTAGCGTATAAAACGACGGCGATAACACCGATCAAAAATATCAATACCGATCTTTTGGCTCCTGCAGGAAGTTCTTTATTTTCTTCTGTTTTAACCTCTTTTATTAAGCCCTCTTTAAGCCTTCTTTGATATTCTGGATCGCTACTTAGATCGAGATTATAAAATAAATTTATAACAAGAGCCGTAAGCATACAACCGATAAAGGTCGTAGGTATCCAAATAGCAAGCAATAATGGATAGCTAATGCCTAATCCGCCTAAAGCATGCTCGCCTGCCATAAATACAACCGCCGCTGAAACGGGGCTAGCAGTAATGGCTATCTGGCTAGCGACGACGGCTATACTAAGAGGTGCACTAGGCTTAATATTTTGAGTCTTTGCTACCTCTGCAATGACAGGTATCATAGAAAACGCCGTATGTCCCGTCCCTGCAAATACCGTAAGCAAATATGTAACTATCGGAGCTAAGAAATTTATATATTTTGGGTGTTTTCTTAGTATTCCTTCGGCTATTTGTACCAAATAATCGAGTCCTCCTGCTACTTGCATAGCCGTAATAGCGGCGATAACAGACATAATGATTAAAATGACGTCCCATGGTATACTGCCCGCTTTTAGACCAAGCCCCAACGTAAGAATGACGACGCCAAGACCGCCTGCATAGCCTATAGCCATACCACCTAGTCTAACACCCAAAAATATCGCACCGAAGAGTACGATCAATTGCAATATCAATGAAATGTCCATTGCAAAACTCCTTATAAAGTAATTTTTTTAACGGCGCGCAGAATTCTAAAGATTTCAGCAGGTAAAATCCGAATTATCTTTATAATTCAGTGGTCGGAATTCTATGCGGAATTTTATCCTAAAATTTCGCAAGTGGAATTTTACTCCACGGAAGCTAAATCTAACTTGATGAAATTCTGCATCTACGGAATTCTGCACGATAAATCTTATCTATTTAGAATTCTACTTTGCGGAATTTCGCCTATTAAATTAACCGACGAAATTCCGCGCCGCACCTAGTTTGGAACTATTTTTTGCTCATATGCGGGTTGAGCATAGATTTAGGCTCTAGGATCTTATCGATCTCCTCTTTTTTCAAATATCCGCGCTCTAAGCAGATTTCGCCGACAGATTTTCCGGTCTGAAGTGCCTCTTTGGCGATACTTGCGGATTTTTCGTAACCGATGTAAGGATTAAACGCCGTAACGATACCGACAGAATTTAGCACCGATTTTAGGCAAGCTTCAGGATTTGCTTTTAGATGTTTGATAGCTTTTTCAGCTAGTGTATTCATCGCATTTTCCAAAAGCACGATCGAGTTAAATAGCGCATATGCGATGCCCGGCTCAAACGCATTAAGCTCAAATTCTCCGCGCTCGGAGCAAAGCATAATCGTAACGTCGTTGCCGATTACCTCATAGCAAGCCTCGCCTACGACCTCGGCGATGACCGGGTTTACTTTTCCAGGCATGATGGAGCTACCCGGTTGCATCTTAGGAAGCTCGATTTCGCCTAGTCCGCATCTAGGACCGGAGTTCATAAGACGTAGGTCGTTTGCGATTTTGCTTAGGCGGACGGCTGCAGTTTTTAGAGCGCCACTAACGTGGACGAAGTCCGCAGTGTCTTGTGTGGCGGCGATGAAATCCTCTGCGGCTTTAAATTTAACGCCGGTGATTTCGCCCAGTTTTTTCTCGACTACGTTTTTGTAATCAGGGTGGCAGTTGATGCCCGTACCAATCGCCGTAGCGCCCATATTTAGGTAAGTCATCGACTCTCTAGCAGCTTTAATAAGCGCGATATCGGTTTTGATGTAGGTAGCAAAAGCGTTGAAAGTATTTCCAAGAGTAGTAGGGACGGCATCCTCAAGCTCCGTCCTTCCCATTTTGATGACATCTTTGTATTCTTTGGCTTTAACTTCAAGCTCTTTTTTCAAATTTTCCATAGCTTTTAATAAGTCGGTTAGCTTGGCGTAAGCGGCGACTTTGATCGAGCTAGGATAGGTATCGTTGGTGCTTTGACCCAAATTTGTGTGGTCGTTTGGATGAAGGTATTGGTATTCGCCCTTTTTATGTCCCATACTCTCCAAAGCTATGTTTGTAATGACCTCGTTGGTATTCATATTCGTCGAAGTTCCGGCGCCGCCTTGGATCATATCGACTACGAATTGATCTCTAAACTCTCCTGCGATGAGCCTGTCGCAAGCTTTTGCAATCGCATCGGCTTTTTGTGCGTCTAGGACTCCGACCTCTTTATTGGCTAGTGCAGCTGCTTTTTTGATTTGTGCAAATGCCTTGATAAAAAATGGATAGTCTTTGAGCGCTCGTCCGCTTAGATGGAAGTTCTCTAGTGCCCTAAATGTTTGCACACCGTAGTAAAAATCGTCGGAAATTTCTAATTCCCCGATGAAATCGTGTTCTTTTCTGGTCTTTGCCATAATAAGTCCTTTCGTTGAAATTGTTAATGGAATTTTAAAGCTTTTAGTATTAAAAGCAGCTTAAAACGTAACGAAAAATTAAAATTTAGAAATTAGTATGATTGTTTAAGGCTTTAAATAGAATTTTACTTAAAAAATATTTTGGAATTCGCTACTAAGGCATAATTGCACTTTAATAGAAATATCGTATCGCACGCGGATTATGAAAGTGGAATTATAAAAATTCTTGTTTAGCTTAAATTATAATTTGAAAAATTTGAAGTTAAAGGCGGTAAAATGGAATTTTTCATTGTATTTGTATTTACTAGCGCGGAGCTATCTTTTACGTTTTATAAAATAAATATATAGGAGCGAGATTATAATGACGACGGCGAACAGAGCGATCGTAATTAGATGCAGATCTTGCTTGATTAACTCCTCGTTTTCGCCGATGAAATATCCCAAGCTCATAAGTATTAATGTCCAAATCGTAGCTCCAAGCCCAGTAAATAGCACGAAGCGCGCGACATTCATCTTTGCAAGGCCCGCAGGAAGGCTGATGTATTGACGAATGCCTGGAATTAGGCGGCAGTTAAACGTTGAAATTTCGCCATGACGGTTAAAAAACGCTTCGAATTTTGCAAATTTCTCCTCGGTGATGCCTACGTATTTGCCGTATTTAACGATAATCTTACGTCCAAAAAAGTAGCATAGATAGTAATTAAACAGCGCGCCAGTGATGCTGCCGCCAAGCCCACAAACAAATGCTAGAGCAAAGCTCATCTGTGATTTTGAGGCCAGATAGCCCGCAGGGATCATCACGACTTCACTTGGGAAAGGAAAGAAGCTACTTTCTAAAAACATCATCACAAAAACGCCAAGGTATCCCCAACCTGCGACAAATTCTACGATAAAATTTATGATATCAGAAAGCATTTGAATTCCTTGATTTAATGTAAAAAACCGGCTGCGCTTAAAATTCCGCAAAATTTAACATCGGCAGAGCGAATAAGTTTAGAATTTAACAATCCGGCGATACAAGAGTGATCTTAAAATTTCACAAAATTTAGCGCATATAAAACAAAGGCGCGGGCTAAAATTTATCCCTGCAAGTTGCCACCGTAGCGAACTTGCATATAAATTTAATAGCCTCGCGCCTTAAAATTAAAACTATTTTGCGTATTCGATGTTTAGTTTGCCGAATAGCTCATTAGCCTTATCATCGATTTTTTTGTTTACTTTGCTTGGAAGTAGCTGATTTTTGATGAGATCTTTTACCTTTTCAAACGGCATAGTCTCAGCCTTTTTGCTGCTTTCTTTGTAAATTACATGATATCCGAATTGTGTCTTTACCGGAGTTTTGCTCATCTCGCCATCTTTTAGCGCAAACGCCGCTTTTTCAAACTCCGGCACCATCATCCCTTTGCCAAAAGAGCCCAAATCGCCGCCGTTTTCTTTCGCACTTGGATCGATTGAAATTTCTTTAGCTAGTTTATTAAATTCCTCTTTTAAATTCTCTTTTTTGACTTTTGATAGCTTCGCAATCGCGTTTTTAGCAGCCTTTTCGTCTGCTACTAAGATATGACTTGCGGTAACGGAATCTGGTTGCATGAAATTCTGTTTATTTTCATCATAAATTTTTTTAGCTTCCTCGTCGCTGACGCTTACGTCTTTAGCCTGTTCGCGTTGCCATAGATTAAATGCGATGCCATCTTTAGCAAGCTCTAGCTGATGCTTATATTCGTCGCTGTTTTCAATGCCTGATTTTTTCGCCTCTGCGATTAGAAGTTTGTATTTGATTAGATCGTCGATTAGTTTTTTCTTCTCATCGGCGGTCGGTTCCTGTCCGCCGTGCTGCATACCTTGAGCCAAAAACGGTGCAACATCCTCATCCGTAATAGTGATATTTGCGTCTTTTGCAGTAGCCAAAACGCCTGCATTAAGCGAAGATATAGCCATAGCGGCAACAAAGCTGAAAGATAAAATTCTTTTCATTATTTTTCCTTTATTCGGTAAATTTCGCGCAATTATAAAAAAAGATAGTAAATAAAATAGCCAATACTAGCAAATTCGGCGCGAATCCTGCGCCGAATTTTAAAAAGAGGGGAGTTAAAACGATGGAATGATTGCGCCTTTATATTGCGTCTCGATAAATTTTTTCACTTTCTCGCTTTGAATCGCTTTATCCAGCGCCTTGATCTTAGGGCTGTTTTCGTTGCCTTCTTTAACGCTAATGACATTTGTGTAAGGGTTGCCCTCAGCCTTTTCTAAAAATAGCGAATCTTTGATCGGGTTTAAATTTGCGTTAAAGGCAAAATTTGAGTTAATAACGGCAATATCGACATCGCCCAGGGCGCGTGGAAGTGCGGCGCCTTCAAGCTCTAAAATTTCTAAATTTTTAGGGTTTTTCGTGACATCTAGCGGCGTGCGAAGTTTAGCGTTTTGATCAACTTCGATGAGCCCCGCGGCTACGAGCAGATCAAGAGCGCGGCTTTCGTTAGTCGGATCGTTTGGCACGGCAACTTTGGCGCCGTTTTTAAGATCTTTTAAATTTTTAATCTTATGGCTGTAGATGCCCATCGGCTCTAAATGCACGCCTACGGTCGCTTTTAACTTCGTGCCTTTATTAGCGTTAAATTCCTCCATATACGGCACGTGCTGGAAAAATCCCGCATCCACGTCGCCGCTGTCGGTAGCGAGGTTTGGGGTTACGTAGTCGTTGAAAACCTTGACCTCAAGATCGTAGCCTTGGGCTTTTAGATCGGGCTTGATCTGCTCCAAAATTTCGGCATGCGGTATTGGAGTAGCGGCGACTACGATTTTTTCGGCAAGAGCGAAGCTGACGACGCTGGCGCTAAGAAGCGAAGCGAGAAGAAATTTCTTCATATTTAATCCTTTTGGTTAAAATTTCGCGGTATTATAGCAGGTAGAATTTTTAATGTCAAGTGTTTTTATATGATTTTTTAAAATTTTATCTAAAATATTCTAAAATTCGATATTTTTACATATATTTAAATACTACATTTTATTGTACAATGCAGAATTGGCACGCTTTAATGAGCGCTTTACATAAATTCCGCTAAAATCGCAAAATTTAAAATTTTAAAAAAGGGCTGAAAATGGCAGATTTTTACGACGCGAAAGCCGTAGAGGAGAGCTTTTATAAAATTTGGGAGCAGCGCGGCTACTTTGAGATCGATGGAAATAAAGATATCCAGCAAAAAGGCAAAAACTTTTGCATTATGATGCCACCTCCTAACGTCACCGGAGTGCTTCATATCGGGCACTCGCTAACTTTTACATTGCAAGATATTATGACGCGATACAAGCGAATGGACGGCTACCGCACGCTATGGCAGCCGGGGTTGGACCACGCAGGCATTGCGACGCAAAACGTCGTCGAGCGCGAGCTTTTGGCGCAAGGGATCAAAAAAGAAGAGATAGGGCGCGAGGAGTTTTTAAAGCACGTTTGGCGCTGGAAGGAACAAAGCGGCGGGCAGATTGTAAAGCAGATGAAGCGCCTTGGCGTCACACCTGCGTGGAGCAGACAGCGATTTACTATGGATGAGGGGCTTAAAAACGCCGTGCGTAAAGCCTTCGTAAGCTTATACGACGCGGGGCTCATCGTGCGCGGCAACTATATGGTAAACTGGTGCACGCACGACGGCGCGCTAAGCGACGTGGAGGTCGAACATAAGGAAAACAAGGGCAAGCTTTATTATTTGCGTTATTACTTTGCGGACGAGCAAAATTCAAACTCTTGCAAAGATTCGAGCGAGACGAGCCGCAACTACATTGTTGTCGCGACGACGCGCCCCGAGACCTACTTCGGCGACACCGCCGTCATGGTAAATCCAGCGGACGAACGCTATAAAAATTTGATCGGCAAAAAAGTCGTGCTGCCGCTAATCGGCCGCGAGATAGAGATCATCGCCGACGAATACGTCGATATGAGTTTCGGAACGGGCGCCGTGAAGGTCACGCCTGCGCACGATACCAACGACTACGAGGTCGGCAAGCGCCACGAGCTGGGCTTTATCACGGTATTTGACGAAAAAGGAATTTTAAACGAGCAGTGCGGTAAATTTCAAGGCTTAGAGCGGCTTGCCGCGCGCGATCAGATCGTAGCGGAGCTCGAGCGGCTGGGCTTTATCGAAAAAATCGAGGACTACGAAAATCAAGTCGGCTACTGCTACCGCTGCAAAAACGTCGTCGAGCCGTACATCTCGCAGCAGTGGTTCGTGCGCGCAGATATCGCAAAAGAGGCGATCTCTAAGGTAAATTCCGGCGAGGCGGAATTTTTCCCGAAGCACTGGATCAATAGCTTCAACGCCTGGATGCGCGAGCTGAAGGACTGGTGTATCAGTCGCCAGCTCTGGTGGGGGCATAGAATTCCCGTTTTTTACTGCGACTACGGTCATCAGTGGGCGGATGAGCGCGAGAGTCCCGATGCCTGCCCAAAATGCGGCAGCAAAAATTTTACTCAAGATCCCGATGTGCTCGATACGTGGTTTTCAAGCGGTCTTTGGCCGATCAGTACGCTTGGCTGGGGCAACGGCGAGGCACTGAAAAACGAGAAGTGGTTTGAGGAGGATTTGAGCGAATTTTATCCGAATACCATGCTGATTACGGGCTTTGATATTTTGTTTTTCTGGGTCGCGCGTATGATGTTTCAGTGCCAAAACGCCATGGGTGAGCTGCCGTTTCGCGACATCTACCTGCATGCTCTGGTTAAGGATAAAGACGGCAAAAAGATGAGCAAATCGAGCAAAAACGTAGTCGATCCGCTGCTAAAAATCGATGAATTTAGCGCAGATATTTTGCGCTTTACGCTTACGATTTTGTGCGTGCAGGGGCGCGATTTGCGCCTTAGCGACGATAAGCTTTTGATATATCGAAATTTTACGAATAAGCTCTATAATGCGAGCAAATTTTTGCTTTTAAACGCTTCTAAATTTGACGATTTGGACGCAGCGCAGATCAAAACGAGCCTCGGCAAATATATGCTTTCGCGCTTTAATTGCTGCGTGAGCGCAGTGCGGGAAAATTTAGACGAATACCGCTTCAACGACGCTGCGACCGAGCTTTATAAGTTTTTTTGGGACGAGTTTTGTGACTGGGGCATTGAGCTTAGTAAAGCGGACAAGGCTGCGATAGGCGAGCTGGGGATGATTTTTAAAGAGGCGATGAAGCTACTAAGCCCATTTATGCCGTTTCTAAGCGAGTATCTGTATCAGGAGCTAAGCGGCACGAAGCTGCAAGACGCGCGCTCCATCATGGTGATGCGATACCCGCAGCTGGGTGGGCGCGACGAGCGGATCGAAGAGCTGTTTTCGCTGCTCATCGAAGCGATCGTTAGCATTCGCCGCGCAAAGGCGACGATCGAGCTCGGCAATGCGCGCGTAGCCAAAGCCTACGTCAAATCCGCAGTCGATCTAAGCGCCGCCGCAGACTACATCAAAACGCTAGCAAAGGTAGATGAAGTGGAATTTACGCAGCAAAATATCGCAAATTCCGCCCGCGACGTAAGCGAGAGGCTAGAAACTTTCGTGCCGCTTGAGGGGGTCGATCTTAGCGGCGTGATTTCGCGCCTTAACGCGCAAAAAGCCAAGCTGCAAAAAGAGATCGAAAAGCTTTCAAGCATGCTAAATAACGAGAAATTCGTAGCCTCCGCTCCACAAGCCGTGGTCGAAGCCAACCGCGAAGGACTGCAAAGCGCGCAGGAAAAATTCGCCAAAGTATGCGACGAGCTAAAGGCGTTTGGCGAGTAGTCCGCTCGTTTGAGTCTAAATTTAAATCAAGGAGAAAAATATGTCAAAAGGTAGTATCGGTGGATTTACTTTAGGCACGGTCATAGCCGTCGCACTATCATGGGGAGCCAATAAAAGCATAATGTGGGCGATAATCCACGGATTTTTAAGTTGGTTATACGTGATTTATTATTTCCTACTGAGGTAAAATTTCATCGGCGGCGCGCCGTTTTACGCGCTAAATTTTAAAATTTGAAGGGTAAAAAATGAGCGAAAAAATCAAAATAGCGGTTTTGGGATATGGAAATTTGGGTCGCGGCGTGGAGCTTGCCGCGCGAAATAGCAATGATATGCAGACGGTAGCGGTATTTTCTAGGCGCGATCCACACGGCGTGCAAACTTGCGGTGTGCCCGTATTTAGTGCGGATGAAATTTTATCGCACAAGGGCAAATTTGACGTTTTAATTCTTTGCGGCGGTAGCGCGACCGATCTGCCGACGCAGACGCCGGAGTTTGCGCGAAATTTCAACGTCGTCGATAGCTTTGATACGCACGCAAAAATCCCGGAGCACTTCGCTGCGGTGGACGCCGCTGCCAAAGCGGGCGGAAATGTAGGCATTATAGCAGTAGGCTGGGATCCGGGGCTGTTTTCGCTAAGCCGCCTACTGGGCGAGAGCGTGCTGCCAAACGGCGACAGCTACACCTTTTGGGGCAAAGGCGTGAGCCAAGGCCACTCCGACGCTATCCGCAGGATCGAGGGCGTCGTGGATGCGCGCCAATACACCGTGCCGATAGAAAGCGCCTTGGGGCGAGTTCGCGCGGGCGAAAATCCGAAACTTAGCACGCGCGAAAAACACCTGCGCGAGTGCTACGTCGTGGCCGAAGAGGGCGCCGATAAAGCGCGCATAGAAAAAGAGATAAAAACGATGCCGAATTACTTTGCCGACTACGACACGAGCGTGCATTTCGTGGGTCTTGCGACGCTTAAAAAAGAGCACGGCGGTATCCCTCACGGAGGATTCGTCCTGCGAAGCGGAGCGACGGGCGAGCGAGGCGAAAATAAGCACCTGATCGAGTTTTCGCTAAAGCTTGACTCAAATCCAGAATTTACCGCAAGCGTGCTCGTAGCCTACGCCCGAGCGGCGTATCGTTTGGCGCAAGGAGGCGAGCGCGGCGCGTTTAGCGTATTTGACATCGCTCCGGCGCTTCTTTCGCCAAAGAGCGCAGATGAGCTAAGGCGCGAAATTTTATAAATTTCTGGGGGCGTTTCGGCGGAATTATGAACGAGGAAATCTGAGTGATAAAGATAGAAAATTTAAAGAAATTTTACGGCAAAACCTGCGTGATCGACGATGTGAGCTTGGAGGTGAAGCAGGGCGAAATTTTTGCCATCGTCGGTCGCAGCGGTGCGGGCAAAAGTACGCTGCTGCGCTGCATAAACGGCCTTGAGGACTATCAAGAAGGAAGCCTCAAGGTAGAGGGCAGGGAGGTAAGAGAACTAAGCGGCGCTCAGATCCGCGAGCTGCGCAAAAATATCGGTATGATTTTTCAACACTTCGCGCTGATGAGCCGCCGCAGCGTCGCGCAAAACGTCGCCACGCCGCTTGCGTTTTGGGGCCATTCCGAAGACCACACGAAGCGGCGCGTAGCCGAGCTTTTGGAGCTCGTGGGGCTTGCGGATAAAGCAAATGCCTATCCTAGCGAGCTTAGCGGCGGACAGAAGCAGCGCGTGGCGATCGCTCGCGCGCTTGCATTAAGCCCTAAAATTTTGCTTTCTGACGAGGCGACTTCGGCGCTTGATCCTAACACCACCGCTCAAATTTTATCGCTTCTGCGCCGCATCAATCGCGAGCTGGGCATTACGATCGTGCTTGTTACGCACGAGATGGAGGTCGTAAAGGGCATCGCGCAGCGAGCGATTCTGCTTAAGGGCGGACGCGTGAGCAACTCGGGCGATATCGTCTCGCTGTTTTTGCACCCGGATGAGAATATGAAGGAGTTTTTGGGCGAGGAGGAGGTGCTGCCCGCAAGCGGCGTGAATATCAGGCTCTTTTTCCCGCCCGCGGTCGCGTTTGACAGCGTGATCACGCACATGGCGCGCGCTTTGGAGATAAATTTTAACATCGTCTGGGGCAAGCTCGAGCGCCTCGATAAAAACGTCGTCGGAAGCCTCGTGATCAACGTGGAGCCTGCACACGTCGCGCGCGTGGAGGAGTTTATCAAAAACGCGGGCGTAATCTACGAGATCGTATCGCAGGATGAGATCAAAGGCTGCGCCGCGATCTAGGTGCGATTTCGCGCCCTGTGCGCTTGCGCCGCACTAAATTTAAGAGCTTACGCGGCATGGCGAATTTAAAAGCTCGGGCGAGGTCGCGAACTCAAAGGCTGGCTCGGCGTTTTTGATTTGACGTGCGCGTCGTGGCATTATAAATTTTTTAATTAGTTTCACTGGCGGTTTAAATTTTTATCTCGCCGCGGTAAAGTAAGCTCGGCGATGCACTGTTGGCGTGCGCTCTGGCTAGCTTTGATTCGCGTTTAGAATTCGACTAGCCATAGCGAGATGGTCTAAATTTCAGGGATCACTGGCGACCGAGCGCATTTAAGCCGCGCCGCGTTTGAAATTACAGGCGTTTAAATTTAAATTTGAATTTTTTCGGAATTTCACACATACTTCACTTTTACGGAAGTATAATTCCGCTAATTTCTTTTAAGGAGTACGTAATGAAAAAACTTACTTTGTTTGCGCTTAGTGCGCTATTTGCTGGCACTTTTGCCGTAGCTGCCGACATGGGCATGAAAGATGAGATGAAGGACGCCAATACATCAATGCATAATAGTGCGAAAGAGATGAAAGGCGATATGAAGGATATGCACAAGGATGCTATGAAAGAGGGTAAACATATGAAGGATGAGATGAAAGGCGAAATGAAAAAAGAGATGAAAAAAGAGATGTAGTGAGTAAAATTTTACTCGTAGAGGACGATGAGACGCTTTGCGATCTCATCGGTGAATATCTAAAAGACGCGGGCTTTGACGTATGCGTTTGCAGCGACGCTCAAAGCGCCGCGGATCTTGCTTATGAGCAAAAATTCGATCTTTTTATCTTTGACGTAAAAATCCCCAAAGGTGACGGATTCTCACTTTTAAAAGAGCTGCGCAAGAGCGGCGATCGCACCCCCGCGATATTTGCCACGTCGCTAAATACGCTCGATGATCTTGAGGTCGGTTTTAAAAGCGGCTGCGACGACTATCTCAAAAAACCGTATGAACTAAAAGAGCTGCTGCTGCGCGTTAATTCGCTCATAAAGCGAAACTTCAGCCATAATTTTGATGATTTTGTAACTATTGACGACGAGTTTAAATTTTATTTTGCAAGCAAAGAGCTACGCAGATCGGGCGCGCCCGTCGCGCTTTCAAACAAAGAGCGCGAGCTATTGGCGCTTTTTTTACAAAATAAAAACAGGCTTTTAAGCAAGGATGAAATTTTCTCCGCGATCTATGTTTTTAACGAAACGCCAAGCGAAGAAGCGCTGCGAACTTATATCAAAAATCTACGCCGCGTCCTAGGCGAAGAGCACATCATAAATCGCCGTAACGCAGGGTATCTGTATGTCTGAAAAGACCGCTTTAACGCTTAAAATTTTATCTTTGTATCTCATTTCAAGTGCGTTGTTTTTGGGATATTTTTTCAAGATAAATTACAGGATGAACGAAGCCGCGCTGCTTTCGCACAGGATAAAAGAGCTAAAAGAGATCAAGATGATGATCTATATGAAAGCAAGTATGGATGGGCTGGAATCGCTAGCGGACTTTGAGCGCGAAAAGGGCGTGAGTGCGTGTATATTTAAGCCAAACTCTGATGAAATTTACGGCTGCGGCGGTGAGCTCGGAGCGCTTGACAAAGCAAAGCTAAAGGCGGAATTTATAAGTGGCGGTAGGCTAGGAATTTATGAGAATCTGCAAAATATGGAGGAGCGAAACGCCTTTTCCAAGGCTAAAATCATTCTGCTTGGAAGTAGCGTGCAGGGCGAAATTTTAACGCTTCGTATCAAAACAGCAGCGATGATGATAGCGCTTTTGGGCGTGATATTAGCCGTGGCGTTTTATCTGGTTCGGCTAGGCACCAAGCCGCTTTACGATAAGATCGACACGCTAAATCGCTTCATCAAGGATAGCACCCACGAGATCAATACTCCGCTTAGTATTATCTCCATGAGCGTTGAGACAATGCGGCACGCAGAGCTTGGAGAATACAACGCCAAGCGCGTTGCTAATATCGATCTTGCCGCCAAGACGCTTTCGCGCATCTACGAGGATCTCGTGTTTTTAACCTTCGGTATGAATAAGGAGGGCGAGATTAGCTTAATCGATCTAAAGAGCCTCGTCGCTTCGCGCTGCGAATACTTCGCGCCGTTTATTCAAAAGCGCAGACTAAGCCTTAAAACCGATCTTTCTGATGCGAACATGAGCGCGAACGTCTATGAAATTTCGCGCCTGATCGACAATCTGCTAAGCAACGCCGTAAAATACGCCGATGCAGGCGGCTACGTGGATGTGCGGCTAAGGCACGGCGAGCTAGCGATCTCAAATAGCGGCGAAGGGATCGATAAGAAAAGGGGCGACGAAATTTTCAGGCGTTTTGCGCGTTTTAACTCAAGCGAGGGCGGCTTTGGAATCGGGCTTAGCATCGTAAGCGAGGTCTGCAAAAAATACTCCTTTTCTATCTCTTACGACAGCGTGCCGGGCGAGATAACGACCTTTCGCCTTACGTGGCGCGAATAAAATTTTAAAATTTAGTGAAATTTTAAAATTTAAAAGCGGCCGCTTGCGGTTTAAATTTAATCGTCGTTTGATCGCTTAAATTCCGCGCAAAAAGGGTCTAATTGCCGGAGCGTTTAAATTTAATCGTCGCTTGTTTTTGTTCTAAAACAGAGCGCGGAATTTTATCAGTCGCTCGCTTTGCGCTCGTAAAATGACCCTGAAAGTTATGGATGCGGAATTTTATTCGTCCGCGATTTCATAAAATTTAGCTTTTATTTCTCGATAGATATATCCAGTGGACTATATCACTAAGCGAAATCACGACAAGCATACTCATAAACATCGAGGTGGCTGTGAAAAACGATATCCAGCCAAATAGGCTCTCTCTGCTCGCAAAAGTAGGAAATATCCGTCCGCTGCCTACTCTGTGTGGGATGCCGTTTATGGCAAAATCGGCGTAGAAATAATTGTTTAATGCCCAGTAAGCGAAAGGTATAGCGAGCAATATCACAAATAGCTGCGTCTTGACGGCGGGAAGCTCTTTTTTGTATAAGAATGTGGCGATCGGACAATACACGCAACTTAGCGCAAAAGCCGTTAAAATAGGTACCCACAATGCTGCGACGTAAAATTCCGCAAGTTGCGTATGCGGGCTTATTTTGCCGATCGCGGCGATGTTTGGAAAAAACTGCTTCATAAATTTAACGAAGTCTGCGCATGCCGCGCTTGCGTCTAAAATATTTTCGGGCAGCACGAATACGCTAAGCGCCGTGATCGCAAACAGCGCAAAAACTGCCGCGTAAAGTCGCCCGAAAAATTTAGTAAATTTCGTATCGGGATACGGCGCCTCTTGCTCTTGCGCGCCTTGAGAATTTAGCAAATCGCTCATCGCTCGCTCCTTTAATAAAATTTGCGCCTCAAAACCCGGCTTGCGCTAAATTTTAAAATTTTATGCCTTATTATCCGGTAAATTTCACAATAAGGACCTGTTTTGGAATTTTGCGGTCAAATTTGAAATAAAATTTATTAAATTTAACCAGCAAAGCTTTGTTTAAAAACAAAGCGTCGCCGCCCCTAACGCGCAGTGAGGCAGATGCAGGTTGGGGCGGTGGGGTCTGCTTGAGGTCGCGAGGCGAGGCCCAGGCAAAGCAAAAAGGGCGCTTCGCAAGCATAACCCCTTCCGCTCCACCTCTTCCGAGCAAGAATTTAAGCCTTATCGGAAGCGACAAATAAAATTTAAACCCGCGCGTAGCGTAACAATTTCTCGTATCGTCGGAGCCAGAAAGCCCCTAAAATAAAGAAAAGCCCTTTCATTTCACGCAAGCTCACAGCCAAGACCCAAAATTTAATTGCCTAACAAGAAAGCAAGTTGGCGTTGCTGCTCGCGAAATAACCGCGGAATCCTGCTAAATAAAATTTAAATTTAAAATTCCGAGTATTTCTGATAGTCGATCTGCGCGGAGTTTTTGTTAATCGTATCGACCGTAGCTTCAGCGATCGCAAGTTCCTCGTTGGTGGGGATTACGAGCGTTTTGATTTTGCTATCCGCCGCGCTTAAATTTCTAATTGAGCCGGTATTTTTGGCGTTTTTTGTCGCATCGATTTCGATGCCGATATGAGCGAGCTTCTCGCAGACATTTTGTCTAAAATGCGGCGCATTCTCGCCAATACCTCCGGTAAAGATCAAAGCGTCCACGCGCCCGAGCACGGCGTAATACGCTCCGATCATCTTAACAACGCTGTAAACGAGCATCTCAAACGCTAGTTTCGCGCGTGGCTCGCCGCCTTCCATCTTTTCATATACTTTTCGCAGATCGCTTGCGCCGCAGATGCCCAAAAGTCCGCTTTTTTTGTTCATTATGACGTCCATATCCTGCGCGTTGTAGCCCGCGACGCGCTCGATGTATGGGATGATCGCAGGATCGATCGAGCCGCATCTGGTGCCCATGATGATCCCCTCAAGCGGCGTTAGCCCCATTGAGGTGTCGATGCATTTGCCGTTTTCTATGGCGCTCACGCTAGAGCCGTTGCCAAGATGTAGCGTAATGGCGTTGAAGTTTTCGTATTTTTTACGCAAAAATTTCGCTCCCATCGTCGAGACGAACCAATGCGATGTGCCGTGCGCGCCGTAGCGACGAACCTTATATTTTTCGTAGAATTCATACGGCAGCGCGTACATATACGCATACGGCGGAATGCTTTGATGAAATATCGTATCAAAAACCGCGACGTTTGGAATTTTAGGAGCGATCTTTAGGCAGGATTTGATGCCTGCTAAATTTGCGGGATTGTGTAGCGGCGCAAGCGGCGCAAGCTCGGCGATTTTAGCCATTACATACTCATCTATGAGTGCAGGAGCGTCGAAATAATCCGCACCTTGGACTATTCTATGCCCGATACCGCCTACTTGAGTTAGATCTTTGATTACTCCGCTTTGTTTTAAAAGATCGATCGCGATTGCGATCGCGGTTTCGTGATTTGAAATTTGCTCGTTTTCAACTTTTATGCTTCGTCCGTTGGCGCAATTGATGCTTCCGCTTGCGTGCGTCGAGCCGATCTCCTCGATGAGCCCGCTCGCGATGCAGGCGTGATTTAGCATATCGTGGAATTTAAATTTAACCGAGCTCGAGCCGGAATTTATGACCAGGATATCCATTTAATTATCTCCCGCTTGAATTGCGCTTATTAGGATGGTGTTTACGACGTCTGCAACCTTGCAGCCGCGGCTTAGATCGTTTATCGGCTTTTTTAAGCCCTGCAAAATCGGTCCGATCGCCACGGCGCCTGCGGTGCGCTGAACGGCCTTGTAACAGATATTTCCGCAGTTAAGATCAGGGAAGATAAATACGTTCGCACGCCCTGCGACCGCGGAGCCGGGCATTTTTTTCTTAGCAACCGCCGCATCAACCGCTGCGTCGAATTGCAGCGGTCCGTCGATTAAAAGCTCCGGCGCCTTTTCGCGCGCTTTTTGCGTTGCGGTTTTTATGAATTCCACGCTTTCACCGCTGCCGCTATCGCCGCTGGAGTAGCTTAGCATCGCCACGCGCGGCTCAAACCCGAACGCCTTTGCGGTCGCGGCGCTTGAAATCGCGATACCTGCCAGATACTCCGCGCTCGGGCTCGGCGCTACGGCGCAGTCGGCAAAAAGCAGAGCCTGCGTATCCAAGCACATTATAAACGCGCCGCTAACGCTCGCGATACCGGGCTTTGTCTTGATGATCTGAAGCGCGGGGCGGATCGTCTCCGCAGTAGTAGTGCTAGCGCCGCTTACCATCGCGTCTGCCAGCCCCTCATACACGAGCATCGTGCCGAAGTAGGTGCGATCGCGAACGAGATCGCGCGCCTGAGCCTCGCTCATGCCCTTTGCCTTGCGAAGCTCATATAGATCGCGCGCAAATTTTTCTAAGCTCGCATCCGTCTGCGGATCTAAAATTTTAACGCCGCTTAGATCGAGACCTAGCTTGTTTGCGCTTTTTTGCACTTCGTCTTGCCGCCCTAAAAGGATCAAATTTGCAGCTCCGCTTTGCTTAATGATCGCAGCCGCGCGCAGAATTCTCTCGTCGTCGCTTTCGGGCAATACGACGGTTTTAACGTTCGCGCGAGCCTTGGCGTAGAGCTTGCTTTCAAATTTCAATGGGGTTAGAATTTCACAGCGCGTGGAGTTTGCGGCGTCCGTGAAGTAGCTTTTGTCGGCAATGACTTTATCAAGCTCTATCGCGCCGCTTTGGCAAGCGGAATTTTCGTCGTG
Source organism: uncultured Campylobacter sp. (assembly GCA_900539505.1). Taxonomy (GTDB): domain Bacteria; phylum Campylobacterota; class Campylobacteria; order Campylobacterales; family Campylobacteraceae; genus Campylobacter_B. The sequence goes on from UQCL01000012.1 coordinate 17,668, forward strand.
AAATTTTGCACCCTTTTCGCAGGCGGAATTTTTGTCGTAAAGCTCCGATTTTTTAGAATTTGCACTCTCTTGCGCAGGCCTTAGCGCGGAAAATGAAATTTTATCCTCATATATGCTGGCAAAGCTTACCGCTTTTGCTACGGTGATCAAGCGCGTGCCGATGCGCGCGGTAATTTCGTTAGGATAAAATCCGCAAACTGGGATATTTAGATCCTTTGCGATTTGTAAATTTAGCTCGCGCAGATCGGCTCCCGCTACGCCGCGAACCAGCACAAAATTACACTGCTTTAAAATCTGTGCAAAGCGCTCTATCGCCGCCTTTCGCACGCGCTCATCCTGCCCGTTTGCGAGCGCTTTTTCAAGCTCACTCCTGCTAAAAAGGGCATTGTCGCCAGCGATGCAAAGTTGCAAAACGTTGTGAAAGCTCATGGATAAAATTTTATCTAGTTTTTTTAGTTCGGATTGGTAGGCGACAGGCTCGTCGCATAGGAGCAAAATTCCGTTCATCGGTTGATCCTTTTGAAATAAGATAGGCAATTGTAGCAAAATTTTGCTTGCGTGTTAATCAAAGATTTATCGTGAGGGTTTAGAATTTGGTAACTTTCAACAAAGGAGCGCACATGAAAAATTTAGTGATTTTGGCTCTTTTAGTGAGCCTCGCCGCGGCTAAAATCAATATAAACGAAGCTAGTCGCTACGAGCTGATGACGATCGGCGGACTTGATGCGGGTAGGGCGGATATGCTTATGCAATACCGCCAAAAGCGCGAAATTTCAAGTGCAGATGAGCTAAAGGGCATCAACGGCTTTGCAAGTTACGATACTGCTAAACTGCAGAAGAGCTTTGAAATATCGCCTAGAGCTAACGTGCAGCAGCCGGTGCAGCCTGAGCGCGACATAGTCGTGGTAGAAAAGACCCGCACCCGCACGGTTTACGGAGGCTCTACTTACAAACGCGTTGAAAATTACGGCAATGGCATCACGATCACAGAGACCGGCACTTTACCGCCACCTCCTCCGCGAGGATATGGTAGGCACGGCGGCATGATGCCGCCGCCTCCCCCACCTCCTGGCGGTATGCCACCACCTCCGGGAGGTATAAAACCGCCTCCTCCACTGCCTCCATCAAGTGACTATCACCACAGAAGTTCTAATAGTATGAGCGATAGCGAGATTGGCGGAAGTTCGCGCCGTAACATGCCGGTGCCTATGCATATGGGAACAATCCGCTCAAAAAGATCCAGTAGCGTCACAAGCTTCGGCGACTGCGATCCGCAAAGCGGCAACTGCGCTAGCGTGGGCGTAGGCGTGCAGGTAGATAGAGGGTTTTAAAATTTAATTTTACGCAGGCGGGATTTTATAATTTTATAATCGAGATTCCGCCCGCCCTAAATTTACGGCTAAATTTTAAAATTTCGTAACGTAGAATTTAAAATTTACGCTGGCGTCTCTCCACGCTACGATAAAATTCCAAAAAATTTTATAAATTTAATCAGCAGCTTACGTGGTAAAATTTCAAGCTAAAATTTTACGTTAAAAATTCCGTGCCGCGTTTGGTCGAAACAAATCTGCACTTTAAAATTTTAAATCCGAACATCCCGTCCGTTTTAAATTTATGGCTAAATTTTAAATTTGCCTTTTCTACTCTCGCTAAATTCCGAAATTTTGCCCCGTCCGCGCCGCTATTAAATTTGAAATTCTACCCGATTTAGCGCCTAAAATTCGTGAAATTTAATTTACAAAATAATATAATCATAAAATTATTCCAACGAAACAGGATGGGCGTATGAAAGAAATTAGCGGATCGCAGATGATCGTGGAGGCGTTGCGGCAGGAGGGGGTCGAGGTTGTTTTCGGCTACCCTGGCGGCGCGGCGCTGAACATTTATGATGAAATTTACAAACAAAAATACTTCAGACACATTTTGGTGCGCCACGAGCAGGCCGCGGCGATGGCTGCGGACGGATACGCGCGCGCTAGCGGCAAGGTGGGCGTGGCCGTCGTCACAAGCGGTCCTGGATTTACGAACGCCCTTACGGGGCTTGCTACGGCGTATAGCGATAGCATCCCGATCGTGCTTATTAGCGGGCAGGTGGCGACCTCGCTCATCGGCACCGACGCCTTTCAAGAGATCGATGCGATCGGAATTTCGCGCCCCTGCGTCAAGCACAACTATCTAGTTAAAACGATCGAAGAGCTGCCTAGAATTTTAAAAGAGGCCTTTTACATCGCTCGCAGCGGCAGACCGGGGCCCGTGCATGTCGATGTGCCGAAGGACGTAACGGCGAAGCTGGGCATTTTTGAATATCCTAGCGAAATCAAGATGCAGACTTACAAGCCGAATTATAAAGGCAACGCTAAACAGATCAAAAAAGCCGTCGAGTTAATCGCAAGCTGCAAAAAGCCTATCCTCTACATCGGAGGCGGCGTCATCAGCGCGGGCGCAAGCGAGCTGGTGCGCGAGCTTAGCGAGTTTGCGCAGATCCCTGTCGTTGAAACCCTTATGGCGCTGGGGGCTATGCGAAGCGATGATAAAAACCGCCTCGGTATGGTCGGTATGCACGGTAGCTACGCCGCAAATATGGCGCTTAGCGAGTCGGATCTGATAATCTGCTTGGGCGCGAGATTTGACGATCGCGTCACCGGCAAGCTTAGCGAATTCGGCAAAAACGCAAAGATCATCCACGTAGATATCGATCCTAGCTCGATCTCAAAGATTATAAACGCGGATTATCCGATCGTGGGCGATGTGAAATCGGTGCTAGAGGAGATGCTGCCGCGCATTAAAAGCGAGGTCAGCCCTCAAAATTTCGAGCAGTGGCGCGAGCTCATCCGCAAATACGATGAAATTCACCCGCTTAAATTTAACGACAGCGATGAAATTTTAAAGCCGCAGTGGGTTATCCAAAGTACCGCAAAAATCGCTGGCGAGGATGCTATCATCGCTACGGATGTGGGGCAGCATCAGATGTGGGTCGCACAGTTTTATCCGTTTTGCAAGCCGCGCACTCTGCTAAGTAGCGGCGGGCAGGGCACGATGGGATACGGCCTGCCCGCGGCATTGGGCGCGAAGGCTTATGCGGGAGATAGGCCGGTTATAAATTTTAGCGGCGACGGCTCGATTTTGATGAATATCCAAGAGCTGATGACGGCGAGCGCGAGCGGCCTAAATGTCGTAAATATCGTATTAAATAACAATTTCTTAGGCATGGTGCGGCAGTGGCAGAGCCTATTTTACGGGCAGCGTTTCTCATCGACTGATCTTAGCTCGCAGCCTGATTTCGTAAAAATTGCGGGGGGCTTCGGCGGCGTGGGCTTTAGCGTTAGCACCAAAGCGGAATTTGAAGACGCGCTGATGCAGGCTCTTGCGAGCAAAAAGGTAAGCGTCATTGAGGCTAAGATCGATCGCTTCGAAAACGTCTGGCCGATGGTACCCGCAGGCGGCGCGCTTTATAATATGATTTTTGAGCAGGAGTCGTAAAGATGAATAGCATAAGAAGAGTAATATCGGTCGTCGTTACCGATGAGCACGGCGTTTTGTCGCGGATCTCGGGGCTTTTTGCGGGGCGCGGCTATAATATCGACACCCTCACCGTTGCGCCGATTCCAAATACCGGTCTATCGCGCCTTAGCATCGTCACTTCGGGCGACGAGCGCGTCATAGAGCAGATCACTAAGCAGCTTCATAAGCTGATTCCCGTCTACAAGGTCATCGATGATGCAAAATTCGTCGAAAAGGAGATGGTTTTGGTAAAGATCGCGCTGGGCGAAAACTTAGCGGGGCTTGACGCCGTTTTAAAAGCCTACAACGGCAGCATCGCAAACAGCGACGACAGCAAGATCGTCATCATGGCGTGCGACGACGCAGACCGCATCGACGGATTTTTAAAGACGATAAAAAAATACAATCCGATCGACGTCGTCCGCGGCGGCAGCGTCGCGCTGGATATGTAAGCGGCGATAAAATTTAATCAAAGGAGCGCAAATGAAGTTATCAAAAATTGCCGAAATTTTAAATATAGAGCTTGGCGGAGCGGATGCGGAGATTACCGCGATAAATTCGCTTCAAAACGCAAGGCAAAGCGAGCTGAGCTACTGTGACAGCGACAAAAACGAGAAATTTTTATCCGCCACCAAAGCAGCCGCCGTGCTGGTAAAGTGCGGCACTGCGGTTCCAAACGGCGTGCGAGCGCTGGAGTGCGAAAACCCGCATCTAGCCTTTGCGATCTTAAGCGCGCATTTTGCCAAGCCCCTCATTCGCAGCGGCGCGCCCGCAAAGATCGCCGCTAGCGCGCAGATCGGGCAGAACGTGCATATCGGCGTAAACTCCATGATCGGCGAGGATTGCGTCATCTTAAGCGGCGCGTATATCGGCGATGACGTGCATATCGGAAGCGGCTGCGTGATCCACGCAAACGCCGTCATCTACAACGACGCGATCATCGGCGAGCGCTGCATAATCCACGCAAACGCCGTCATCGGAAGCGACGGCTTCGGCTACGCACATACCAAAACGGGCGAGCACGTTAAAATTTATCACAACGGCAACGTCGTGCTACAAGACGAGGTCGAGATCGGCGCGTGTACGACGATCGATCGCGCAGTATTCGGCTCTACGATCGTTAAGCGCGGCAGCAAGATCGACAATCTCGTTCAGATCGGGCACAACTGCGAGCTTGGGCAAAACTGCCTCATCGTCTCTCAGGTGGGACTTGCGGGCTCGACGACGCTTGGGCGTAACGTCGTGATGGGCGGACAGAGCGGCAGCGGCGGGCACGTAAGCGTGGGCGATTTCGCTCAGATCGCGGCGCGCGGCGGCATAAGCAAGGACTTAGCGGGCGGTAAAAACTACGCCGGGCAGCCTATAATGGAGCTTAGCGAGTGGTTCAAGCTGCAGGCTAAGATCGTTAGATTTTTTAAAGATAAAAAGCGCTAGCCGTTTTGCCTTGGTTGATTAGATCGATTGGCTTGTTTTGATCGTTTTGATCGTTCGCTCTGATCGACTCCTCTAGCTAGCTTAATCTAGCAGGCTCGCGTCGTTTCAGTGAAGTTTGAAATCGCCAGGCAGTTGGCGATTGTGGAGTGATTTGCGCTGCCATCTAGCCTAGGCTTCAGCGTAGCTTGCGACCGCCGCGGCGGTAAATTTTGTTAATTATCGACAGAATTCCGTTCACGCCATTTTTTGTCTTCCGCTTGCTTTGTGGGCGCGGTAGAATTTGATCTACTCGTTTTGAAATACGTTTGCTCGCAGTCATTGCGGCCAAGCTTTACGAGCGCTTTTAAATCAGTGAAAATTTAATTAAAGGAAAAACCATGATAGAGATGTTTTTATGCTCCTATTTTGCGGGCGCGGCGACGCTTTTTGAGGACTATGCGAGGCAAAATATCCGCACTAAAGAGATGCTTTTTATCCCGACCGCCGCAAACGTCGAGGAGTACCGAGACTACGTGGACGAGGCGAAAGAGGCGTTTGCCAAAATGGGTTTTGAGGTTCAAATTTTAGACGTTTCAAAAGCGAGCGAGGCCGAAGCGAAGGCAAAAATCGGCGCGGCACGGGTGCTTTACGTAAGCGGCGGCAACACCTTTTATCTTTTGCGCGAACTTAAAAAGAAAGATCTGGTAGCCCTCATCGCAGATCGCGTCCGAAGCGGCGAGCTCGTGTACGTGGGCGAGTCGGCTGGCGCGATGATCGCTGCACCCAGCGTGGAGTACGCGAGCGCGATGGACAATGCGAGTGGTAGTGAATCAGTAGCAACGCAAACTGGGCTAGATCTTGTTAAATTCTATCCAGTAGTACACTACGGCGAGGAGCCCTTCGTGCAAAGCACGGCTAAAATTTTAAAAGCTTACGGCGGCAAGCTAAATTTGACGCCGATAAATAACGCCGAAGCGATCGCGGTGCACGGCGATAAATTTGAAATTTTGGGGCGGTAAACTGCGGCGTGAAAGTAAAATTTAGTAATTAAACGCTTCATAAAATTTACGCTTACATTTTCGCATAGGGCTGTGAGGTGAAATTTTAACTTAGGTGTGCAAGTGTCGCTAACGAATAAATTTAATCAAAAGGGCCAAAATGAAAATATTACTGATTAACGGCGGAGCGCCGTTTAACGGCAATGGCGGCAAGCTAAGCAAAACCTTGCACGAGCTAGCCAAAAAGACGCTGCAAGCCATAGGACACGAAACGCGTGAAACTACGATACATGAGGGCTACGACTTAGAGGGCGAGGTGGAGAAATTTCTATGGATGGATGCCGTGATCTGGCAGATGCCCGCGTGGTGGATGGGCGAGCCTTGGGTTGTTAAAAAATATATCGACGAGGTGTTTATGAGCGGTATGGGCAAGATAGTGGCAAACGACGGTCGCCATAGAACAAATCCAAACGACGGATACGGCACCGGCGGGCTGATAAAGGGCAAATCGCACATGCTAAGCGTCACTTGGAATGCGCCGCTTCAGGCGTTTGACAAGCCCGGAGATTTTTTCGAGGGCGTGGGCGTGGACGGCGCTTATTTACATTTCCATAAAGCCAACGAGTTTTTAGGCACGAAAAGGCTGCCTACATTTATGTGCAACGACGTCATTAAAAATCCCGACGTAGAGCGTTTTACGAGAGATTACGAAGCGCATCTAAAAAGGGTTTTCGGCTAGCCTTAACGGACTCAAAAGAGCCTATCTGTTCGTAGTACAGTGCCAGATGAGCTAAAGCGGATTATAAAATCGCTTCTTAAACTCGGATATTATATCGTTTGTGAAATTTTAAAATAATGCCAAGCAGTACTTGTTCGAGTGTGGCTTGCGATGCGCGAGGTTTTCGTAAATCGCGAGATTCGAGCTTTGCTCGGCTGATTGACGCTGCGTGATGTGCGGGAGGTGTGAAATTTGTAGTCTTGCGGCGCGCAATTTATGCAGTCACTATATAAAATTTCATACGGCTGTCGCAGCTTTTAAGTCTGTGCGAAATAAAACTTGCGAAACGACGTGGCATTTTGCGATCGTTTTAAATTTTGCAAATGCGCTGTATTTTGGCTCGGTGCGAGATAAAATTTTACGCGGCGCACTTTTATGCGATGTACGCGTCTGGCTTGCCGTTGCTCGTTAGTGCCATGTCAGCGAGTGCCTAAGCATGGATGAGCGCGATGGCTGGCTCGTGTAACTATTAGCGTGCCGTTGTGCTGCTAGTGGCTTTAAGAGGCGCGATGTGTATTTACAGGGGAAGAGATGCTAAAAATCGATATGCTTAAATTTTTTCGCTCGGGCGAGTTTGCTGATGTAAAAAGCGGATTAAGCTGCGCGCAGATCGTCGCGATGTTCGGCCCTGCGGACGCGAGCTTTAAGAGCGCTGGAGCTGAAATTTTAAGATACGGCGCCTTTGAGTTTCACTTTTTTCGGAGCGAAATTTTTATGATTTTTTCGGATCATTTCAGAAGCGAGCCTTTGGATTTCGGCGGCGGCAGGGCGGGGCAAATCGAAATAGAGCCTTGGATATTATCGGGCTGTCCTGCTCCCATCGATCTTGCGGCGGCAAAAGACGCTTTAAATCGTGAGCGGATCGAGTATCGCGAGCGCGCAACGGATGAGGGTTTGAAGCTAGACTTAAGCAGCGGCGTTACGCTTGCGTTTGAAAGCTTGAGCGAGTCGCACGACTACGAGCTTGCCGCATTTTGGATAAAATTTTAACCGGAAAAGCTTGGGCAAGATCTAGATAGGTAATAAAGCAAAATTTAGCGAGTAAAAAATAAGCGGCTGCTTGGATAAAATTTGACCGAAAATAGCAAAATTGTGCGCATGAAATTTAAAGAGTAAGGATTTAGGCGAAATTTTAACGCAAAGCCCGCGATTACCCATAAATCGGCATTATGAGCACTTGTGCATCTATGTCGCAAGCCTTGTTTATTCGCGCTGTATGTTTTGCTCATCTATCTCACAAGCGTCTTACTGGGTTCATTCTGCGCTAGCTCGAGATATTTTTTAAAATTTCAAAGCAGGATTTGATCAAAATTTAATAAAACTCGCCAAAGGCAATCGATCCGGAGGCTAAAAGATCTGCAAATAGATCCAAAATTATACGCACTTGATAAAATTTTTTATAATACTATTAATATTATTTTATAAAAACTATTGACTTATTTAACCCTCTTTTGATAAACTATCGCATCAATTTTACCGCAAAGGAAACACAGATGGATCAAAATTCCCTCCTATATAAGGTGCTTAATTGCCTGTCCAATTCGCAAAGCATATTTGTAAATTGCATAAGGTTTGCAATTTTCGTCGTCATGATCTGGATAGGCGGCCTAAAAGTCGTGCAGTATGAGGCGGACGGCATCGTGCCCTTCGTCACGAACAGCCCGTTTTTCAGCTATCTGATGAAAAATAAAGACGTGGTCGATAACGGCAAGGGCAAAATGGTCGCGGAGTATAATCTGCACAAAAACCCCGAAGGCTTAGTCGTGCCGGATAATATCAAATGGCATAAATCAAACGGCACCTACACGGCTTCTTACATTATCGGCGCGACGATTTGCTCGATCGGCATCTTGATGCTGCTTGGCATATGGTTCCCAAAAATTGGCGTCGTAGGCGGACTTTTGACCTTCGGTATGGCTATCGTTACGCTATCGTTTTTGATAACGACGCCCGAAACCTGGGTGCCGAATTTGGGCAATCCCGCCCTCGGCATAACAGAGAGCCCGAACCACGGCTTCCCGTATCTCTCGGGCGCGGGCAGGCTGGTGATAAAAGATCTGATAATGATGTGCGGCGGTTTGATAGCGGCTGCGGATGCGGCTAAAAGGTGGCTGCAAAGTCTTTCGAAGTAAATTATAAAGCTAAAATTCTACCTCGCGGCGGGCGCAGGGCTAAATTTTACCGCCGCGAGCGCTAAATTTAACGCTCCGGCAGTTTTGTTTATAAGCTAAAATACGCAGCATTAAATTTCGCCGTTGCGCTTCGCAATGCGCTAATCTGCGGTCTAATTTTCTTTGAAGCAAAAGAGCTTAATTGTGGCCGCCTCTCTAAATTCTCCGATTTGCTCCTCGCGGCGTCTTAATTGAGCGCGATGTAGCCCGTGCTTTTATGCGACAATGTAAAATTTTGTAATAAATATAGATTTAAAAGCCGTGCTCGCATAAATTTTGCAGTCAAATTCGGTGCCGACGGATGCGCTGAAATCTGCACCGATAGGCGCGGATAGGCGCAGGTAGGAGTTCTGCATTTTGGAGATTAAATGCCCTCTCGGTCAAAGCCGGTCGAGCTGTTTTTGAGAACCGCATATCGATGGCGCTTGTAAAAAATTTCAAAGCAGGAGGCAATGCATGATTGGGTATTGCTCTGCACAGATATTGAAGGGCACGATCAAAGCGGCGAATTTAGAGAGCTAATTCTATTTTTTATTATAAAATTTAGCCCAAATTTAGGGCTAAATTTCATGCGCTTCTTAATTTTTCTCGGCTATTTTTTTCTCGATAAGTTTTAAAATTTCATCAGCGCTTATGCTTTCACGCTTTAGGCCTGCGCGAGTGATGAACTCGACGCTTCCCTCTGCTAGGGCTTTTCCCACGAGCACGGCGTACGGAAAGCCCATCAGCTCGAAGTCGTTCATCTTAACGCCGAAACGCTCCGCGCGATCGTCTAGCAGTACGCGAACGCCCAGTGCGCGACACTGCTCGTACAGTTTCTCGGCAAATTCTACCGCAGCCGCGTCTTTGTGATTTGAGATGATGATCTCAAGCTCGAAAGGCGCCAGCTCGCGCGGCCACACGCAGCCTCGCTCATCGTGGCTGCTTTCGATCGCCACGGCGATAAGGCGGCTTGCGCCGATGCCGTAGCAGCCCATGTAAAAAGGCTGTGCCTTTCCGTTTGCGTCCAAAAATCGCGCTCCCATCGGCTCGGAATATCGCGTGCCGAGCTGAAAGATATGGCCCACCTCGATGCCTTTCGTGATGCCAAGCTCGCCGCCACAGCACGGACACGCGTCGCCTTCGCTCACGGCGGCCAGATCCGCAAAGCGCGATTCGTTAAAATTTATCACGCTAGCGCCCACGTAGTGGTAATCCGGCTCGTTCGCGCCCGCGATCATCTCGCGCGCTCCTTTTAGCTCGGGATCGATGTAAAATTTCGCCTCCTCGCCGAGCCCGAAAGGTCCGCAAAAGCCCACCGTAAAGCCTGCCCTCGCGATCTCCTCCTCGCTAGCATCGATTAGCTCGAGCGCTCCACAGGCATTTTGCGCCTTGGTCTCTTGCAGCTCGTCGCAGCCGCGGATAAAAAACGCTACGATCTCGCTGCGATCCTCGTATAGCGCTTTTTTGATCACCGCTTTGATGGTGTAGAATTTATCCACTTTGAAAAATTCCGCGACCGCGTCAATCGTTTTCATCGCAGGAGTTTTAAATTTCATCATACCGTCTGTCTCGGGCGCGGCGGCGTTCGTGGTTTTGGGCGCACGGCGCGCAGCCTCGATGTTTGCGGCATACTCGCAGCGCTTGCACACGACGATATCGTCCTCGCCGTTATCCGCTAGCACCATAAACTCCTTGCTGCCGCTGCCGCCGATCGCGCCGCTGTCCGCATCGACCGCGCGAAAATTTAACCCTAGTCGCGTAAAAATCCGCGAGTACGCCTGCCTCATCACCTCAAACTCGCGCTTCATATCCGCAGCGTCCGCGTGAAAGCTATAAGCATCCTTCATCGTAAACTCGCGTCCGCGAAGTAGCCCGAAGCGAGGGCGCGCCTCGTCGCGAAATTTCGTATTGATCTGATAAATATTTAGCGGCAGCTGCTTGTAGCTCGTGATCTTATCCGCTACCATCAAAACCGCCGCCTCCTCGTTAGTTGGGCTTAGCACGAAGTCGTTATCCTTGCGGTCTTTAAAGCGCAGCAGTTCCTTACCGTATTTGGCATAGCGGCCGCTTTTTTTCCACGCATCAGCGGACGTTACGACGCTAAAAGAGACCTCCTGCGCGCCCGCAGCGTCCATCTCCTGCCTGATGACGGCGCAGATCCGCTCCAGCACCATCTTTCCTAGCGGCAAAAAATTATAAAGCCCGCTGCCCAGTTGCTCGATAAATCCCGCACGGATCAAAAGCGCGTGGCTAGGTAGTACCGCGTCTCTAGGGGCCTCTTTGAGGCTCGGAGCGAAAAGCTTGCTAAATTTCATTCTGTCTGTCCTTTTTCTCGTTTTCTTGATTTAAAAATTTTTCGTAGTTTTCTTGCAGTTCAAAAATTTCGACCAGTGCGTTTACCGTGCTGTCAGCATCGTCCGCTTCGCCGAGGTTTTTCAAATTTACCGTCGGAGCGTGCAGAAACGCTTTAAAAACCTGATGGATCAGCTTGCGCGCTTCCTCTGCATCGCTGTGCTTTAGATATCCCTTTTTAAGCGCCTTGGCTAGCTCCAGCTCGGCTACTTGCTTCGCGCTTTGGCGCAAAGCCTTGATAATCGGCGTGGATGCCGCCGCTCTGAGCCATTTGAAAAACTCATTCGTGCATTTTGCCACGATCGAATAGGCGATCTGCGCCTGCTCCTCGCGAAGGATCAAATTTTTCTTTACGATCTCCTCCAGATCATCGACGCTATAAACCTCGACGTCCTCGCTCTGACTAAGCTCTACGTCGCGCGGCACGGCGATATCGAAAAAATATCGCTTAAAGCTTTTGGGCTCTAACAAGCTATCGGTAATGATCGGCTCTTGCGAGCCCGTAGCGCTGAAAAACAGGCTATTTACGTTTAGATATTTTTTGAGATTATCAAGGCTATCGATTTTAATGCGGGATTGCGCCTGCGCGGCAGAATTCGCGCAGGCGGTGGAATTTTTATCGTCCTTGGGATTTTCGCCCGCGAAATTCGCGACATTTCCGGAATTTAAGCCGTCTGAATTTTTTCCTGTGCTGGGATTCTCATCCGCGCAATTTTTCGCATCCAAGGAATTCTCGCCAAGTAGCGAGGCGGCTAGCCTCTGCGCACCGGCTAAATTTCGGTTCAAGATCGTGATATTCGCGCCGTTTGCTAGCAGGTGTTTGCACGCTAGCTCGCTCATCTCTCCCGCGCCCACTACCACGGCGTCCGCGCCCTGCAAGGAGCCCAGTCTATCCTTTGCCATCGCCACGGCGACGCTTGAGACCGAGATCGGATTTTTTGAAATTTCGGTTTGGTTGCGGATGCGCGCCGCGCATTTTAGCGCTTCATCTATCGCTCTTGCGATCTGCGCGCCGGCGCGAGCGTTTTGCATCGCGAATTTATAGGCGTCTTTGAGCTGGCCTACGATCTGAGTTTCGCCCACTACGAGGCTATCAAGAGAGGCTGCGACGGCGAAAAGGTGGTGTATCGCGCCGTAATCTTCGTAAATATCGGCACGCTCGGCTAGCTCGTCGTAGCTTACGCCGCTTACGCGCGAAAGTGCCAAAAGCACGAACTTTTGCGCTTCATCAAAGTCGCTTACGACGGTAAAAATTTCTACTCGGTTGCAGGTGCTAAGCACCAAACACTCCTCTATCGCGGAGTTTGAAGCCAAAAGGCGCAAAATTTCTTTCTTGCGCACATCGTTTGAAAACGAAAGTTTCTCGCGAACCGTGATATCCGTGTTTTTGTGGGTGAAGCTCACGCTCATATACGCCATCAAAACTCCCTATCTATCATATCTCGCACGATTTGCTCCAGCTTGTCGTTTTTAAATTCCGCCACGGCTTCGAGCGCCTTTTGCCCGTAGGCACGAGCTTCGTTTATACAGCGCTCGATAATGCCGTGCTCGCTAAGCTTCGCTTTGATCCATGAAATTTCGCTCTGGCGCAGCTGTTTTTTAAAAAACGATTTTAGCTTTTGCCGCTGCGCATCATCTAAATTTTCGTATAGATAGATGTAGGGCAGGGTGGTTTTGCCCTCTGCAAAATCGCTCAAGCTTGGCTTGCCTAGCGCTTCTGAGCTTTGCGTCACGTCTAAAATATCGTCGATGATCTGAAAGGCAAGCCCCAAATTTTTGCCGTATTCGCCGAATTTTGCGCTCGCGCTTGAAATTTTATCATGATCTTTCGCGGCGTTTGGAATTTCGCCCTCGTTTTTTGTGCCGCTCATATCTGAAATTTCGTCGCGATTTTCCGCGCCGCTGAATTTTAAAAAAGCCCCGCAGCGTGCGACCTCTTCGATCAAAGCGGAGGTTTTTAGATAGATCATTTGCAGATATTTGCTCGCATCGTCGTTAAAATTATTGCTTAAGCTCACGTCCATCAGTTCGCCCACGGCTAGTTTCGTGACAGCGCCCGAAAGCGCGGCGGCGATGCGGCTTTCAAATTTGCTAAGCTCAAAATACGCTTTGGAATAGAGTATGTCTCCCAGCATCACGGCGTTTTTGGAGCCGTAAGTGGCGTTGATCGAGGGTTTGCCGCGGCGCACCGAGCTTTCGTCGATGACGTCGTCGTGAAGCAGGCTTGCGGCTTGAATGAGCTCGATGATCGCGCACAGACGCAGCGATTTTTCATCTTTTTGCGCGATGTTTAGCAGCAGCTTGGAGCGCAGTTTTTTGCCGGGGCTTAGTCTATCAAACATCTCGCTAGCGGGCTCATATCCGCAGTCTGCGATGAAGCTTTTCATAATTAAATCTATTTGATCTTGCATTATTCGTTATTGCTTAGGATATTTCCGCTCATCTGCAAAAATTTGTCGTTTAGCTCGTCTTGTAGATCCTGCTGCGCTATGAAGCTTTCGATCTCGCGCTCGCTAATGCCGCGCGCTTCGCAGAGCCGCTCACAGGCGATTAGGCGGATTAGAGCTTCTTCGATTTCGTTTTGCACTAAAGTAGGGCTTGCAGCGGATAAAATTTCAAAAAATTTCTCTCTTGGGCTGCCTTCAAAAATATCCATTTACCTTCCTTAAAATTTCGCGATTATAGCAAATGTAAAATTTAATTTAGGTTAGAACGCGGCAAACTATCGGGGCTTTTAAATAGGAGCTATTGCACAGATTTTGCGCTTGCGTGCGGTAAATTTTAAGCTTAAGCGCGGGATTTTGGGCTTTGAATCTATAAATTTTAAAATTTTACTTGTTTGCGAGATAGGCAGAGCGAGCGAAATTTAAAAATTTAATCTTGGTCGCGTGGCAGATTAAACGCAAAGCTTTGCAGAAGGTGGAATTTTAAATTTACAGATAAGCAGCTTTATTTTTTTGCGGAAATTTTAAAATTTTGTGGCGCGAGTGAAATTTTAGGTTTCGCTTGAGCGGATAGAATTCCGCTTTGTTTAAGCGGTAAAATTCTTGAATTTCGCGTAGGCGGAGAGGATTTTCGCTTTGCTTGTGCGGTAAAATCTTGATTTCTGAGCGGCGGGTAAAATCTATTCTCACAAAATTTACTCGCGTGCATAACACAGATCAGGCATTTTAAAATTTTAAAATTCCGCCACTTTGCGAGAATTTGAAATTTCATGGACGCAGTAGAATGCTAAAATCGCGTTTGGCATTAAATTCTAAGCCTGGCTTTCGAGGCAAATTTTAAATTAATCTGCGAGAGTATCTCTAAATTTAGAATTCCGTCACCTTTTACAAATAGGATTTTCATTTTTTACGCAGATAAAATCGCGCACCACAAGAGCTACTTTTAAAATTTCAAATTTACTCTCGTAAATGAAATTTCTGTTTTTGTGCTAGCAGAATTTTTCGCGCAAGGATCATTTTTAAATTTTAATTTCGCTTGCGTTGCACGCGAAGATGGAATTCGCTCCGTTTTAAGAGCCTAAAACGCGATTTTGCCCTGCTGCAATACTACTTTAATTAGCTATGCCTCAAAAGCCAGGCTGCTTTAAATTCCGCCGATGATTTCGCGCGCTTGCGCGATGCTTAGGGCATTACGGCTTAGTTCGCTAGGCTCGCCAAACCCCCAGCATACCTGCAAATACTCAAGTTTTGCGCCTCTTAGATCTGCCAAATTTGCTTGAAAGCATCGCGCCGCCGCAGTTTGTGAGTCTTCCGTCGCTTCTGCTTTTGCGGAAATTTTGGCGCCTTTAAAGCTTAGCGTTGCCGCTCCGTCAGCATCTGTGTCGTTAGGGCGGAATTTTTCATCTGCGTTAAGATTTTCGCCGCAAGAGCTTAAGCTTCCGCTGCTAGCGCTGAAATTCTTTCTATTAGTGCCACGGCTAGCATTTAAGCTCTCGCCGTCATTGCCGCCTTGAAATTCTAAATTTTGTAAAAATTCTGCGCCACGGATCGCGGCTAACTCATCCTTTTTGCTATCGCCTAAAAAAATCGCGTTTTTGTGCGGCGAGCATGCAATTACGTGTAGCAGCATCGCAGGGTTGGGTTTTGATGGCATCTGCTCGTTCGCACCTACGACCAGATCAAATAGCCTGCGCACCCCCGTCTTTTCTAAGATCGCGCTTAGGGTATAGGAAGGCGCATTGGAGGCGACTGCGAGAAAAAACCCTGCTTTTTTGCACGAGTGCAAAAGATCTTCGATACCTTCGTAAAGCACGGCGAAATCGCGGTAATTGCTTACGAATTCTTTTTCAAAAAACGCAAGCTCTTCGGCGCTCGCTTCGGTTTTGCCATAAAATTCCAAAAAGGCGTTTTTGCTTGGATCGTTGATGGTGTGGACGATGAAATTCTTTTGTAGCGGCGCTAGGCCGTAGAGCTCGCGGCGAGTGTTATTGACGCTGATTTCGATCGCGCTCGAGGAGTCAAGCAGCGTGCCATCCATATCAAAAATCACGGTTTTCATCTAATAATCCTTTAAAAAATCGATTTTGTGCTTGTCTTTTTTGTAACTCTTATTATTTTTGAGCTTTTGCAGAGCGTTTGCTTCATGCTGTAGCGCTGATCTAAACGCGGCATCGCTGATCTGTCCTGCCTCGCTAGCATCAAGGACGTTTTTAGCAAAGCTCTCAAGCGCCTTGGTGTAGGGACTATCGAGATTTGTAGCGGCCGCTTTAGATAAAATTTCGTAGTTTTTAGCTATTCGCTTCGCAAAAAGCTCTGCGTCGAAATCCTCGCGCTTTAGCAGTGCTACGGCGGATTTTACGAAGCGTTCTAACGCGCGGATATATTTAACGCGCTCATCTTTTTCTTTGATTTGCATGATTTTTCCTTAATTAAAGCGCGCATTATAGCAAAATTCGAAATTTTGGCAAAATTACGCATATTGTAAAACTATATTTTAATAATATTTTTTCTAATAATCCCTTATTATAGGCATTCTAAAATCATATAAAAATACTTGACTTTATTTTAAAATTTCGCTATTATTCGCCAAATTTTTTACAAAGGACGAAAATGCAAAAAGAAACCCTCGCAACTCATTTTGGTTACGACTCCGTCGCCGGCTACGGCACGATGGCAGTTCCCATTTATCAAAGCACCGCGTTTAACTTCGGTTCTAGCAAAAAGGCCGCCGATCGCTTCGCGCTGCGTGATCTAGGGCCGATTTATGGGCGTTTGACAAATCCTACTACTGATGTTTTTGAGGCGCGACTTGCGGCGCTGGAAAACGGCAAAGCCGCCATCGCGGTCTCTAGCGGGCAGGCAGCGATATTTTTTGCGGTGGCAAATTTAGCCGCAGCGGGCGAAAATATCATCATCGCCGAGAAAATTTACGGCGGCGCGACTACGCTTTTGGCGCATACGATCAAGCGCTTCGGTATTGAAGCTAGGGTTTTTGACTCCGAAACGGCAGATAATTTGGAAGGTTTAATCGATGATAAAACTAGAGCGATCTTTTTCGAGACGCTTTCAAATCCTCAAATTTCGGTTGCAAATACCGCTAAAATCGCTACAATCGCAAATAAGCACGGCGTAGTAACGATTGCTGATAACACGATCCCAAGCCCTGCGCTTTACAATCCGCTTGATGACGGCGCGGACGTCGTGGTTCACAGCGCTAGCAAATACATAAGCGGACAGGGGCTTAGCATTGCAGGTGCGATCGTTGCGGGCAAAGGATTAAATTCTAAACTCAAAGGCAATCCGCGTTACGCACATTTCAACGAGCCTGATGAGAGCTATCACGGCTTAGTTTATGCGGATTTAGTAGATAATTTCGACATTTACACGCTTAGGATTCGTTTGTCCTTGCTTCGCGATATTGGTGCAACTCTATCGCCGTTTAATGCGTTTCAGCTCATCCAGGGGCTTGAAACACTGCCGCTTCGCATGCAAAAGCACTCTCAAAACGCGCTAAAGATCGCAGAATTTTTGCAAAATCATCCGAAGGTAAAGCAGGTCAATTATCCGGGGCTTGCAAGCTCGCCGTTTAATGCCGCGATCAAAGCGAAATTTAAAAACGGCTATGCAAGCAGTCTGATGAGTTTCATCGTAGATAGCGAAGAAACAGCGCTAAAGGCGGTTAGTAAGGTTAAAATTTTTTCCGTCGTAGCAAATATCGGCGATACGAAGTCGATCATCACTCATCCTGCGAGCACGACGCATTCGCAGCTAAACGAGGAGCAGCTAAACCGCGCTGGCGTGCCTGCGAGCCTAATCCGCCTAAGCGTGGGTATAGAGGATGCGAACGATTTGATTTCTGATCTTAGCGAGGCACTGAAATAATGGCACTTTTAAGCACAAAGGGCGTTTATGGGCTGGCTGCGATTTTGCAGATCGCCAAAGCTAGCGAAGTAGCGCCGATAAGTATAAAAGAGATCGCCGAGCGTACGGGAGTTTCTAAGAATTATTTGGAGCAAATTCTAAATACCCTTAGAAACGAAAAGCTAGTGTGTAGCATCAAAGGTAAAAACGGCGGCTATCACCTAGCTAGAGATGCTAGCGAGATTACTTTCGGTGAAATTTTTACCGCTCTTGAAAAGGATCTGCGGATGACTAGCATTCAGATGAGCGATCCCGGACTGCGGGCGTTTTTTGAGAAATTTGACGTCAAGCTGGCAGAGATATTTAACGAGCCTCTAAGCAGCTACGAGGAGATGATGGCGCGAAGCGTCCAGTATTTAAATTTCAGCATTTAAAGGAAAAATATGAAAATAGCAAACGATGTTACGGAGCTCATCGGCAATACTCCGTTAGTCAGAATCAATACGTTTGGCAAAAATGCCCTCATCCTGGCCAAAGCGGAATTTTTAAATCCAAGCCACTCGGTCAAAGATCGCATCGCGTGGCAGATCGTAAAAGATGCACTAAGCTCGAGCAAGATCGACAAAAATAGCGTTTTGATAGAACCTACCAGCGGAAATACGGGCGTGGGGCTTGCGATGATCGCGGCAAAGCTCGGTATGAAGCTCATTCTAACGATGCCAAGCTCGATGAGTATCGAGCGCCAAAAGCTCATCGCCGCATTCGGGGCTAAAATTGAACTAACCGATCCAAAATTTGGAATGAAAGGCGCCGTGGATAGGGCAAATGAGCTGGCTGCGAGCACTCCAAATAGCTTCATTCCGAGCCAGTTTGATAACCCAAGCAATCCAAAGGCGCATTTTCAAAGTACTGGACCTGAAATTTGGGAGCAAAGCGGCGGTAAGGTAGATATTTTAGTCGCGGGATTTGGTACCGGCGGCACGCTCAGCGGCACGGCGAAATTTTTAAAATCTAAAAATCCAAATCTCAAAGCCTACGGCGTGGAGCCTGCTAGCTCGCCACTTCTTACGTGCGGCAGTGCGGGCGGGCATAAAATTCAGGGCATCGGCGCAAATTTTATCCCTGATAATCTTGATAGAAGCGTCATCGACGGCTTTTTGAGCGTTGAGAACGACGATGCGTTTGCGGCAGCTAGACAGCTGGCACAAAAAGAGGGCCTGCTTGTGGGCATCTCAAGCGGTGCGAACGTTTACGCAGCCGCGCAGATCGCCGCCAAGCCCGAAAACAGGGGCAAAGTGATCGTTACGATCCTTTGCGATACCGGCGAGAGGTATCTTTCTACCGAACTTTTTAAATAGACAGCAGTTTTGCGCCAGTGCGGCGTTAGCGCGATAATTTTACGCATTTTACGCGGACGCGCAGCTTCGCGAGATTAAATTTTACGCGGACGCTAGAATTGGCGCGATGAGTTTGCGCGATCGCGCGGGTTATTGCGACGATTGCGTGATTATATTTTACATTTTTCGCGTTACGTAGGCGCGAGATTAATACGATAGTTTATGTGTGAGCGAGGCGATTATTGCGATGGTCGCGCGATGAGTTTATGTGAGCATCGCGATTTTTTGCTTTGTCGATTTTACGTTTATTGATTTGTTGATTTATCAGCTCGTCGCCCGCCGCGAGATAAAATTTAGCCCCAAAATAGGGCTAAATTTTAAAATTTCGCCTCGCTCACAGACAATAATTTTCGGGCACGCTATGTATGACGGCGCGACCGCGCAACGCAGGGCATTAAATTTTAAAACTGCTAAGCTCGCCAAATCTGCGCGATCTGTACTCAGCAAAATTTTATATCGCCGTCCGCACGCGCGGCATAAAATTTTAAAATTCTGCTGAAATTTTTAAGCTCGCTTTCGCGGCTAAAATTCCAAGCCCGCGGCATGTATAAATTTCAAAACCTCGCCGTATAAAAATCCAAAATTCCGCCCTTTAAATTTAGCCGAATTTCAAAATTTAATCATAAAAACGCTATCATCGGGGCAAAATTTTTAAGGTTGCAAAATGAGTTTGAGCTTGAAATTTCGCCCCAAAAGCCTAGAGCAGATCGTGGGGCAGGGCAAGATCGTAGCGGTTTTTAAAAAATTTGTCGCCGCAGGCAGCATCCCGCACAGCATATTTTTCGGCGCCGCAGGCAGCGGCAAAACGACGATGGCGCGCGTGATCGCAAGCGAGCTGAACTACGATTTTTACGAGCTTGACGCCACGAGCCTGAAGGTCGAGGATATCCGCAAAATTCTATCCTCGCACGCCGGCTCGCTCATCAAGCCGCTCATTTTCATCGACGAGATCCACCGCCTCAGCAAGACGCAGCAGGAGGTGCTGCTAATCCCGATGGAGAACTACGCCGCGATCATCATCGGTGCGACGACGGAAAATCCGCAGTTCGTGCTAAGCAGCGGCATCCGCTCGCGCTCGATGATCTTTGAGTTCGAGCCGCTTAGCTACGAGGATTTGGAGGCGCTTCTGGCGCGGGTGCAGGGCGAGATCGGCTTTGAGATGGACGAGGAGGCGCGAAAATACCTACTAAACTCCAGCAGCGGCGATGCAAGGAGCATGTTAAATTTGCTAGAATTTGCGCTTTTGGCAGACAGCGCCATTACGCTAGATACGCTTCGCACGCTGCGCGCAAATGCCGTCGCTGCGGGCGTTAGTAGCGACGATCTGCATTACGAGCTTGCCAGCGCGATGATCAAAAGCCTACGCGGCAGCGACGCCGACGCCGCGCTGTATTATGTCGCGAGGCTCATAGATGCGGGCGAGAGCGCGGATTTTATCGCGCGTAGGATGGTGATTTTAGCTAGCGAGGATATCGGCAACGCCAATCCAAATGCCCTAAATATCGCCGCCAGCACGCTAACTGCCGTCAGCAAGATCGGCTACCCCGAAGCTCGCATTATTTTAGGGCAATGCGCTATCTACCTGGCGCACAGCCCCAAATCAAACGCCGCGTATTTGGGCATCAACGCCGCTTTGAAATTCGTCCGCTCCGCTGCTCCGCTACCTACGCCGCGCTATCTCATCAACTCCGACAAGCAGATCGCAGACTACAAATACCCGCACGACTTCGGCGGTTGGGTCGAGCAGGCCTATATGAGCGAGGCGGCGAAATTTTACGAAAGCAAGGGGATCGGCTTTGAAAAGACGCTGGATGAGTGGCTGGCGAGATTGCGCAAAGAAAAGATCGATATTAAGGAACGAGAATGAACTTCAGCAGCGTCCTAAAACTAATGAAGCAGCGCTACGGCGCGGCTGGCGAGTATCTGTGGGATGAATATCCGAATTTTGCGGTTTTTCGTCACGCAGGAGGGAAGCGCAAGTGGTTTGCGCTTCTGATGCGCGGGCTTGCTAATGAAAAGTTCGGTCGCGCACTTCCTGGCTCAAGCGATGTGATAAATTTAAAGATAAAGCCTGATTTGGCGGCAATTTTGCGTGACGGAAAAGGAATTTTTGCAGCCTATCATATGAATAAAAAGCACTGGATCAGCGTCTGCCTTGATGCGGTGCCGCGCGAGCAGATTGAGGATTTAATCGAGCATAGCAGGGAGCTTACGAGGTAGAATTTGCGCCTGGCTAGATTATTGAAATTAGGCGCGCGGAATTTTGCGTAGAATTTAATAATTTTGCGCTGAAATTTTACGAAAGCAAAAAAAGATCTGCTTTGAAAATACTCTGTACGAGTGGTTAGCAAAGATCAAGGCTAAGGGCTCGGTTTAAATTTGCGTGCGAAAGAGGCTAAATTTGAACCGAGAGCGCAGATTTTAGCGGCTCGTGAGGCTTAAATTTAAAAATATTCGCAAGGAGCGCGGATGAATGAGCAAAATTTAAAATATATCGCAAATTTGAAAGTGCAGGACGTGCCGTGGAGTAGGCTCACGACCGCTTACGGTAGGGCGAGCGGATTCCCCGAAATTTTTAAAAAACTCGCGCGAGCAATCGAAGCTTGTAATGCGCCGCGCAGTTTGGGTGGCGAGCAAAATTTAGACAGAGTGTTAAATTCAACAACCGAGTCCAGCGCAGGGCAAAATTCTACGGATGCAGCAAGATGCGGCACGGCGCAAAATTCCGTAAATTTAGCGCAAACGAGCGAGCCCAAATTTCAAAAGGCGGATAACGAGGCTGCGAAATTTAAAGCGGGCGGAGAGATGGAGCTTAAAACGGGCACGGCGAAGTGCGGCAAGGCGGAATTTAAGAGTGCGGATAGCGCGGCGATAAAATTTAAAGCGAGCCAGGCTAGTAAATTTAAAACGAGCGCGGCGGATAAGAGCTCGGATGCGAGCGAGCGGGAGAAATTTTATAGCAAAGCCCTCCAGGACGCGCTTAGTAAGATTTTTAACGAGATAGAGCATCAAAGTACGCTTTGGCACGCAACCCCTTTTGCGCTGCTGTTTTTGGCGCGTATCTTTATGCAGGCGCGCGCCGTGGCGGGCAAAAACGCGAATAAAAATAATCAAAACGCCGCTGCGGAAGAAATCGGCGGAAATAATCAGAACGTGGCGGATAGAAATGCGGATAAAAGCTGGCAAAATGATGCGGCAGGCTTTATCGCGGCTCGGCTCAGCGGATTTTTTGCGTTTATGATTGAGATTTGCGATGACACCGATAAGATCTCGCACGCAGCGCCGCTGGCGAACTTTTCGGATATGCTTGCGGAAAAATATCTGTGGCCGCAGAGCGATGAGAATGACGAGGAGCGCTGGGAGGAGTACTTTTACGACGATGAGCTATTTTACAGCCTCTATTTTTATTCGCGGGCGGTTTTAGACGCGACGGGAGTGGACTTTGCGCAGTTTAAGTCTAAGCCGGGTGGCGTTTAAGGCCGCACCATCTCGCCTTTTGATTCTAAATTTAGCGCGACGGGGCGCGCTTTGGCGACGCTTTGTTTAAATTTAGACTTCAAAATTTTAAAATTTCGCCCAAAAGTCGCGGCAGACAGAATTTGCAGATCGTCTTTTAAATTTAAAATTCGCTCGATTTTTGATCGGCGGTATGGTTAAGGCGCGAGAAACGCTTTTAAATTTAGATCGCCGCGAAGCCTTAAATCCGCTTGCGGCGCGACTTTTTATGTGGTTTTAAAAAGATACCAATTCGGCGCAATTTTTTCTATCATTATAAACTCGCTAGGACTCATTTGCGGCAGGTCCGCCTCGTCTTGCACCCGTAAAAAGCCCACGGAGTTATCGGTGATCCCACCGATGAGCAGCATAAATCTTTTGCCCTCCGTCTCGGCGTGAGAGAGATGCAGGCTTTTGATCCTCGCCTTTACGCGCCCTAGCTCGCCGCTAGCGTAAAGCTCGTAAATTTTTTCAAATGCCGCTAAGTTTTGTTTCCCAAACTCCATAAGCTCTTTATCGGGCGCTAAGATTAGCTTTAAATTTACGATATCCGCATCGGTTCTTTGCTCAAATTCGCGTTTTTGCGCCTCGTTAAATTTTTCATATTCGCTTACGATAGCTTCAATAATGGCGGTTTGCGCTAAAACTCGCACGGCGTATATCCCGTCCTCTTTAGTATAGACGTAAAGATCGAAGTGCTTCTCTTTAGAGCCCAAAAATACGTGAAAAATCTCGCTAAATTCGTCGCTGCGTCCAAGCGGAGCAACCGTGATTTCGCTATAATTATCTGCTGCGTAGAATTTGCGCTTTAAATAGCTTCTCATCTCGCCTTTGAAATAAAGATTTTTATCGAAGTTTGCGTCGCTAAATAGCGAGCGGACGAGCTCTTCGTTAGAGCTCGCGTTTAGGTTTAACGCGCAGCTTGCACAAAGTATGAGCGAGGCAAAAATTTTTGAAAATCCCGCTGTTTTAAAAAATCTAAATAAGCTCAAAATTTAACCTTTGGAAATTTTATAAATTTAAAAAGTCCATAAATTCTAGAAATTTTAAAATTCCGCAAATTTCGCCTTTTATAGGCTCGCCATCGCTTCAGCGCACGCGAGGAGCTGCTTTGCGCCCTTTTCGATAAAAGCGCGCGCGAGCTCCGCGCCTATGCTTTGGTATTGCGATTTTTGCGCGACGATGCTTTGGCGGATGCTTTCGCTGCCGTCGGGTAGGCCCACTATCGCGCTGATGTGGATATTTTCGCCCTCAAGGCGCGCATTGATGCCGATCGGCACCTGGCAGCCGCCCTCCAAAACCCTAACGAAATCCCGCTCCACGGTCGTTTCGATGATCGCGCGTTCGTCTTTTAAAAATTCTATCGCGCGCAGAATTTGCGGCTCGTCCACCGCCTCGATACCGAGCGCTCCTTGCCCCATCGCAGGGATCATCTGCGAGACCTCAAAGGGCGCTACGTGCTTTACCTCGGCGCGCAAATTTAATCGGTTGATGCCCGCCATCGCTAAGATGATCGCGTCGAATTCCCCGTCTTTGAGCCTTCGCAAGCGAGTTTGGACGTTGCCGCGCAAGGAGATTATCTCTAAATCAGGCCGCATGCTAAGCAGCTGCATCTTGCGGCGAAGGCTCGTGGTACCGACTTTTGCGCCGCGGGGTAGCTCGCCGAATTTAGAGTATTTTTCGCTGATCATCGCATCGCGCGCGTCCTCGCGAGCACAGATCGCCGCTAGCACTAGCCCCTGCGGAAACTCCACGGGCACGTCTTTTAGGCTATGCACGGCGATGTGTGCTTCGCTGCGAAGCATACTCTCCTCAAGCTCCTTCGTAAAAAGCCCCTTGCCGCCGATCTTTGCAAGCGGCGTGTCTAAAATTTTATCGCCTTTGGTTTTCATGCTTTTTAGCTGCGCTTGGATGCCGCTAGCTTCAAGCTGCGATGCGATATGTTTGCTCTGCCACAGCGCAAGCACGCTGCCGCGCGTAGCTATGATCAAATTTTTCATTTTTCCTCCCCTATGCTTTTTCGAATCTCGATTTCGTTCTCTTCGATCACCTCAACGTCGATTACGTCATCGCTTGCGCGGCTGCGTCGCCAAAATTTTCGCTCTCTTTTTTCGGAATTTTCGCTGCCGGTGTTAAATTTAGGCATGTCGCTGGTAACGCAGTAAAACGACGCAGTGATTACGCAAACGCCCAAAATATCGCCGAAAATGCCAGGCGCGATGAGAAAAACGCCGCCTACGACGAAGCCCACGCCGCTTAAAATTTCTTTCGGCGAGATTTTCATTAGATTAAAAAACCCCATCCAAGAGCGGTTCGCTACGACGTAACCGCCTAAAATCGCGCTTATGACGATCTCCACCGCGTATGCCGCGAAGCCGTTTGCGCTTACGAAATAATAGGTCGTAAATGCCTCAATTATCAGATATGGAACAATCAAAAGCCTAAACATATTTTTCCTTGAATTATCGCTTTAAATCGCGCCTCTTTAATGGCGCTAAAATTTAATCGCGGATTTTAGCAAATTCCGTCTGAATTTTTAATGTATCGCAAGAGCCCCTCGCAGCCGCGCTTGATATCTGCGTAGCAGCGCTCAAAATCGCGCGTGTAGTAGGGATCGGCGATTTGTAGGCGTTGGGGATCGGTCAAATTTGAACCGGCGTCTTTTAAATTTGAAGCGTTTTGCTGCGATGCAGCGCCGAAATTTGGCCAAGCTGCGGCGCCTTTAAAATTTAGCACATCGCAGTCTGCAAAATTCCCCTCTTCAAATTCCAAAAGAAATTTTACCTTAGCCATATCCTTGCCGCGAAAAATTCGCTCCAGCGAGCGCATATTTTCATCATCCATACAAAGAATGAGATCGTAGCGCTCGTAGTCTGCGGGCGTGACCTGCACGGCGCGATGCGCTACGAGCGGTACCTTTTGCTCTTTTAGCACGCGCTGCGTTTCGTAGTAGGGCGGCGAGCCGATCTCATCGGTGTGCGTCGCCGCAGAATCTACGCTCACGCGTACTTTAAGCTCGCTTTGATTAATAAAATTTTGCATCACGGACTGCGCCATCGGCGAGCGGCAGATGTTGCCGTGACAGACGAAAAGTAGCCTCACGCGCGCCTACTGCGTGATGATGTCGTAGTTTTTCGGGATTGCGGGCTTAAAGATCGCCTCGTTTACCGGCGCGTTTTTGCGGACATTGCTTAGATTTATGACGACCTTATTGTCCATTTTGTCGGTGTAGCTGATCTTGCTCGGCAGATCACCCTTCATCTCGATAAGATATTTCACGTCGTCGAAGCTCGCCTCATAAACGCCCTTTTTATTGGGTTTCGCGTTAGCTAAGATCGCCGTTAAATTCGGCGTTTCTTTGATATTCGTGATGATAGCTTGCTCAAGTTCGGGCTCGATTACGACGACCTTTGTGAAGCTAAAAAAGATATTTTTTATCGCAGGGGTCTTGTAATGCCACACGGCGTGCTCTTTCGTGGCGCTAAAATCGCCGCCGTAGCTGATTTTCGCATCGTCGCTCTGCACGGTTTGCGAAAAATTTGCGCTCAGCGTATCGAATTCTATCCCGCCCGCAAACGCAAAAACGCAGCTCGCCGCTAAAGAAATAAGAGTTTTTTTCATAAATTTTGCCTTTATTTTTGAAAATTTGCGCGTATTATAGCCGTTTTTCTAGGATTTAATTAAATAGAAACTAAAAATATGTTAATATGCACGGTTAAAATTTTAAAACTAAGGTTTGAGATGTTTAAAAAGGTCATCCACGGGATTTTTGGTACTAAAAACGATAGGATCGTCAAACAATACGCCAAGCGCGCAGCGCAGATCAGTGCGCTTGAAGAAAACTACGCGGCGATGGACGATGCGGCGCTTAAGGCGGAATTTGAAGCGTTAAGAGCGCAAGTTCGCGCGGGCGAAAAGAGCACGGATGACGTGCTTAACGAAGTATTTGCTATCGTGCGAGAGGCGGGCAAAAGAGTGCTAAATATGCGCCACTTCGACGTTCAGCTGATAGGCGGTTTGGTGCTAAACGACGGCGCGATTGCCGAGATGAAAACGGGCGAAGGAAAGACTCTCGTAGCGACCTTGGCGGTAGTGCTAAACGCGATGGAGGGCAAGGGTGTGCACGTCGTGACCGTAAACGACTACCTAGCTAAGCGCGATGCTGCGCAAATGGGCGAGCTATATGAATTTTTAGGGCTTAGTACCGGTGTGATCGTAGGCGGCGAATACGATGACGCCAAGCGCAAGGCTGCGTACGCGTGCGACATCACTTATGGCACAAACAACGAGTTCGGCTTTGACTACCTGCGCGATAATATGAAATTTAGCGCGGATGAAAAGGTGCAGCGTGGGCATCATTTCGTAATCGTCGATGAAGTTGATAGTATTTTAATCGACGAAGCACGAACGCCACTTATCATCTCAGGTCCTACGAACCGCACTCTAGACGGCTACATCAAGGCAAACGAAGTAGCTCGCCAAATGATCCGCGGCGAGGCGCCAGCCGATCCGAAAGGCAAAGCTACGGGCGATTTTACCGTAGATGAGAAGAACCGCGCCGTTTTGATCACGGAGGCAGGAATTTCAAAAGCTGAGAAGCTTTTTGGCGTCGATAATCTCTATAGTCTCGAAAATGCCGTGCTTAGCCACTACCTTGATCAAGCACTTAAGGCGAATTATCTATTTGAAAAGGATGTGCACTATGTCGTGCGCGATGAGCAGGTCATAATCGTGGATGAATTTACGGGGCGTCTAAGCGAGGGTCGCAGATTCAGCGAAGGGCTCCATCAGGCTCTTGAAGCTAAAGAGGGTGTGCAAATCCAGGAGGAGAGCCAAACTCTTGCCGACATTACCTTTCAAAACTACTTCCGCCTTTACGAGAAGCTCGCCGGTATGACGGGTACGGCGCAGACGGAAGCGACAGAATTTTCTCAAATTTACAAACTCGAAGTGGTCTCTATCCCCACAAATGTGCCGGTCATCAGAAAGGATCAAAACGATCTTATCTACAAAACCGAGCGCGAGAAATTTGACGCCGTCATTGGTGAGATCAAGCGGCTAAATTCTAAAGGACAGCCCGTGCTCGTGGGCACGGCGTCGATTGAAAAGAGCGAGAAGCTGCACGAGCTTTTGGTCAGAGAAAACATCGCGCACTCCGTGCTAAACGCCAAAAATCACGAGCGCGAAGCGCAGATCATCAAAGACGCGGGCGTAAAGGGCGCCGTAACGATCGCTACGAATATGGCGGGACGCGGCGTGGATATCCGCATAGACGACGAAGTGCGCGCTTTGGGTGGGCTGTATATTTTAGGTACCGAGCGCCACGAAAGCCGCCGCATTGATAATCAGCTCCGCGGACGAAGCGGACGCCAAGGTGATCCGGGCGAAAGTAGATTTTTCTTAAGCTTGGAGGATAACCTGCTTAGAATTTTTGGCAGCGACAAGATTAAAAATATCATGGATCGCTTGGGTTTGAAAGACGGCGAGCATATCGAATCAGGCATGGTTTCGCGCGCAGTAGAGAACGCGCAGAAAAAGGTTGAGAGCTTGCACTTTGAAGCGCGTAAAAATATCCTAGAATACGACGACGTCGCAAACGAGCAACGCAAGACGATCTATAAATATCGCAACGAGCTTTTGGATCCTGACTACGATCTGAAAGATAAAATCATCCAAAACCGCGAGGAGTACATCTCTAGCGTGCTTGAGGAGCTTGAAATTTTCGACGGCGCAAATATCAAAGAGGTCGATAAATTCCCGATCGTCGCTAAAATCGCTCAAGAAACGGGCGAGGTGCTCGAAAACAGCGAGCTTGAGAAAGTCGATGATTTCAAAGAGCTGAAAGAAAAGATCATCGGCGCGCTTGCCGTTTCGTATGAGAACAAGATGGCACCGATCGATCCGCAGCAGCGAAAAAGTATCGAAAAGATGCTTTATCTGCAGATCGTCGATCGCGACTGGCGGGAGCATCTGTATCAGATGGACATCCTAAAGGCGGGCATCGGACTTCGCGGCTACAACCACAAAGACCCGCTTACCGAGTATAAAAAGGAGAGCTACAATCTCTTTATGGAGCTTGTAATGCGCCTTAAATCCGACAGCATCCGCTTGCTGCATTCGATCCAGTTCAAATCACAGGAGGAGATCGAAGCCGAGCGGCGCGCGATGCAGGAGCGTATGGCTGTCTCTTATACACATCTCCGAGCCCACGAGACTACGCTGCATCTCG
>UQCL01000013.1 GCA_900539505.1 uncultured Campylobacter sp.
TTAGTAGCCTCTATATCCTCTGCAAAATACTTTAAAATTTCTCTAAATTTCTTCTGCGAAATTCGGGAACGATAGATATACTTGTTTTTCATGCTTCTCATCATATCTTGCTACTCCCTTGCGTGAGCTTAAGTTAAAGAGAGCCAATTTAAAAACGCTTGCTAACGTATTCTTTGGAGCTGTCACACCATTAGTATGGCTATTTGATATTAATTTCTTTAACAGTATTCTGGCCCCTTCGAATGTTATTTCATCGGCATTGCCTAGGACCTTGATTAACTTGCCGCCTTGCGTATAGTGATAGTGCCTGTGTGTTTTAACCGTTCCGTCTCCAGCCGGTGAGCTATAAAATTTAACGGCTATAAAATCATCTAATACTTCGACCATAGTGCGCTTATATTGCGGCAAGATAAAATTCCTGACTACTTTATCAGGATCTGATTTAAAAATTGGATTATCCTTAATTTTGGTAAAAACTTCTGTCATCTTTCTTCCTTTATATAGTAATTTTAGGCAGATTATAGAATTTCCTCAAAGGATTAACAAGGCGGGGGCGTAGAAAAAGCTACTATACAATTTTTTAATATACAGTAGTTTTTCTTAAAATATATGTGTGAATCGATGATTTTAAGTATTAAGAATTTTTTAAGAGTAATTTCAAAATTCCCAAAAATAGGGTTTAAAAAATTATTTAAAAATTCAAAAAAACTAAAAAATATGGAAAATTTTGATAGATGGTGCGACCGACGAGATTTGAACTCGTACACCTTGCGGCACTACCCCCTCAAGATAGCGTGTCTACCAATTCCACCACGGTCGCATAAATTTTAAAGCTTGATCTTAAGCCTTGAATTATATAAGTTTAAAGCCCGATTTCTCGGGCTTAGAATTAATTTGCAGCAGCCTTTAAACCCGCTGTCAAAAAAGGATTTACGAAAAGCAAGATAAATGAAATAACTAATGCATAGATAACCTGCGCTTCGATCATCGCTAGCGAAATATACATCGTATTCGATAGCTTGCTAGCTACGCTCGGATTTCTAGCGATGCCGTTAAGCGTTGCACTAGCGGCATTTCCCATGCCTAATGCGCCACCCAAAGCGGCTAGACCTAAAACGACTGCAACGGTAATTGCAGAAAAAGAAACGATCTGAGTGTAAGCGCTTAGCTGCTCGCTAGCGAAAGCCGCGCCGCAAAGCGCAAATAACAATACAAGAACTTTTTTCATAAAAGTCTCCATAAATAAATTTTAAAACGAGTTTCGGCTCAATACCCCCTACTCCAACGTTTTAAGTGTGAAATATTATTAAAATTTTGCTTTTGATTTGTTTAATCTGGCGGAATTTGCGTTAAATTTAACAAATCCCGCCGTACACGCCGACATCTTAGCGCTTAGCGTCCAGATATGTGTTTAGCGCCGCAACGTAGGCCTTTGCAGACGCCAGCATCGTATCTACGTCAAGTCCTCTGCCGATGATAGCACCCTCGCCCGCAAATTCCACCTTGACGGTTACTTTCGCCAGCGCGTCTTTGCCTTGAGAGACCGCTTTTACTTGGTATTCTTTCAGGCTGCCGCTGATACCGCTGATACGATCTATCGCTTTAAATATCGCATCCACGCCGCCGTTTCCAAGCGCGCTATCGCTTAAAATTTCATCCTTATACCTTAGCGTAAGCGCGGTGCTAGCGTGTCCTTTGTTGCAGCTATTGGAGCTTAAAACCAGCACTTCGTAGGTCTTTTCGGCTCCCACGAACTCGTCGTTTACAAGCTCTCTAATATCCTCGTCGAAAACGTCCTTTTTGCTATCTGCAAGCGCTTTAAATTTATTAAACGCGATCTCAATCTGCTCGTTACTAAGCTCATAGCCCAAAGATACCAGCTTGTCTTTGAAGGCATGGCGGCCGCTGTGCTTGCCCAGCACGAGCGAGTTTTTATCAAGCCCGATATCCTCGGCGTGCATGATCTCGTAGGTTTCTTTGTGTTTTAACACACCGTCTTGGTGGATGCCACTTTCATGCGCGAAGGCGTTTTTGCCGACGATCGCTTTATTAGGCTGCGGCTCGATGCCGGTAATGCTCGCGACTAGGCGGCTAGATGGATAAATTTCTTTCAAATTTATATCGGTATAAAGCGGCGCAAATTTATCCCTGCGCGTCTTGATCGCCATTACGATCTCCTCCAGCGCCGCGTTGCCCGCGCGCTCGCCGATACCGTTTATCGTGCACTCGACCTGTCTGGCTCCTGCTAAAATAGCGGCTAAGGAATTTACGGTAGCCATACCGAGATCGTTGTGGTTATGCACCGAAACTACGGCGCGCTCACCGATAAGCTTAACGATTTCACCTATTCGGGCGGTGATCTCGTCAGGATAGAGATAGCCCACCGTATCGGGGATATTTATGGTGGAGGCTCCGGCGTTTATCGCGGCGTCGCAGATCTCTTTTAAAAAACCCATATCGCTTCTGCACGCATCCTCGCAGCTAAACTCCACGTCCTCGCATAGGCTTTTTGCGTATTGCACAGACTCTACGGCGCGCTTTATGACCTCTTGCGGTTGCATTTTGAGTTTAAATTCCATATGGATAGGGCTTGTGGCGATGAAGGTGTGGATGCGCCCGAGCTTCGCGCCCTTTATCGCTTCGCCTGCGGCTTTGATATCTTTTTCTAAAGCGCGCGCAAGCGAACAGACGCGAGCCTTGCTAACGGCACCCGCGATCTTTTCTATCGCGTCAAAGTCCCCGGGGCTCGCCGCCGCAAAACCGGCCTCGATAACATCTACGCCCAGCTTTTCAAGCTGTAACGCAAGATGGATCTTTTCGTCCGTATTCATCGATGCTCCGGGGCTTTGCTCGCCGTCACGAAGCGTCGTATCGAAGATTATGATTTTATTTTTGTCCATTGCTTGTCCTTTCAAATCGTTAAAATTTGGCAAAATTATAGCCGCGCAAGCTTAAAACAATCGCAGCGATAAACATATTTGAGATTATTTCGCCGTTTCCTCGGGTTTGTCTTTTTTATGAAATTTAGCCGCGCTTAAATTTAAAGCTCCGCGGACTAAACCGTAAAGGATGTAAGCTAAGGCTAGCACCGCCGGAAATTCCAGCCTGAAAAGATATAAAAGCGAGAAAAATATGACGATTAGAAGCACTAAAATTTTAATCGCGTTGGGGCGTTTTAGGCTGATCTTTTTAAAGCTCGGAAAGCGTATGTTGCTTACCATCAAAAACGATAGCGCCGCCATTGCGATGATCAAAAATACCCCAAACCCTTTGGAGAGCTCATATTTTAGATAAATTCCGATCCAAAACGCCATCGTAATCGCAGCCGTCGGAATCGGCAGCCCGATAAAAACGCTAGGCTCGTAGGTGCCCGTAGTGACGTTGAATCGCGCCAGCCTGATCGCGCCGAAAACCACGTAAAGCGCAGCTACGAGCGAGCCGACCTTGCCGTAATCGTGCCCGACCGCGCAGTAAAATAGCAGCGCCGGCGCTACGCCGAAAGCCACGATATCTGCAAGGCTATCAAATTCCACGCCGAATTTCGACGTCGCATGCGTTAGCCTCGCTACGCGGCCGTCGAGTCCGTCGCAGATCAAGGATAAAATGATATAAAAGATCGCGGCGCTGAAGTTGCCTTTGATCGTAGAAATTATGCTGATGACCGCCAAAAATGCACTTGCCGCCGTGAAAAAATTCGGCAATATGTAGATTAATTTTCCCTTTTCCTCTTCCATCTCTTACTCTTTAAATTTTATTTTCGTACCGCTTTTCGTTCGGTACCGCGGATCGCGCGTAAAGCATTTTAGCGCGACCTTCTTAAAATTTAGCCCTAAGCTCTTACCCTGCGCGAGGCTTTAAATTTAAGCCTCGCTCTTTGCGCTTTCGATATCGTCGTTAGCGCCTAAATTTCGCACCAGACGGGTAGGCATACCATTATCTTTTTCAAATTTAGAGATGATCTCCACGATCTGCTCGCCAGAGACCGTCTCCTTCTCATACAGCGCCTTCACCATCTCCTCGATCGCCGGAGCATAGGTCCTTAGTGTCTCTTTTACCGCCGCGTAGCGCTCATCCAGCGTCTTGCGGACATATTCGTCGATCTTAACCGCCGTAACCTCGCTGTAATCCTTGATGCTTTGTCCGCCGTTTAGGAAGGAATACTGCTGCTTTTCTAGCACCGCAAGCCCGAGTGCATCGGTCATTCCTACCTGAGTAGCCATAAATTTAAGCATATCGGTAGCGCGCTGTAGATCGTTGCCCGCGCCGTCGGTGATCTCGCCCAAAAACACATCTTCCGCCGCGCGCCCTGCCAAAAACGTATCGATCTCGGCAAAAATTTCATGGCGCTGGTGCAGGTATCTATTTTCAAACGGCGAATTTAGCGTGTATCCCGCAGCGCTCAATCCGCGCGGCACGATAGTTACTTTAGATACAGGCATCGCGCCTTTAGTAACCTCGGCGATGAGCGCATGACCGCTTTCGTGGTAGGCGACGATCCGCTTTTCGATTGGGCTTACGCGGCGCGATTTTTTAGCCAGTCCGATACCGACGCGTTCGATCGCTTCGAGCAGGTCTTTTTGCTCGACCTCCGCCTTTGCCTCGCGACCCGCTAAAAGCGCGGCTTCGTTGATGATATTTGCAAGATCGGCTCCCGCAAAGCCAACGGTAAGGCGCGCGATCTCTTCGATATCGATATCGCGAGCAAATTTAACGTCGCGCATATGCACCTTCAAAATCGCCATTCTGCCGTCAAAATCGGGTCTATCGACCAAAACCTGCCTATCGAATCTGCCCGGACGCAGAAGCGCTGCATCCAGCGTCTCAGGACGGTTAGTAGCCGCAAGGACGATTACCGGGCTTGATTCCGAGCCGAAGCCGTCCATCTCGGCAAGCAGCTGATTTAGCGTCTGCTCGCGCTCATCGTTGCCCCCGCCGATACCGCCTGCGGTTCTGCTTTTACCGATCGCGTCGATCTCGTCGATAAAAACGATCGCAGGAGCCTGTTTTTTAGCGTTATCAAACAGATCGCGCACCCTGCTGGCGCCCACGCCTACGAACATCTCTATAAAGCTCGAGCCCGATACCGAAAAAAACGGCACGTCCGCTTCGCCCGCGACCGCTTTGGCTAGCAGCGTCTTGCCCGTGCCGGGAGGCCCCACTAAAAGCACGCCTTTTGGAATTTTAGCCCCGAGGCTTATATATCGCTCGGGGTTTTTTAAGAAATCTACGATCTCCTTAACCTCCTCTTTCGCCTCTTCGACGCCCGCGACATCGCTAAATTTAACCTTCGGCTTTTCGGCGCTTACTAGGTTTTTAGAGCTTCCGATGCCGAGCACGCCGCCGCCCATATTGCGCTGCATGCGGTTGGCTAAAAACATCCAAATTCCAAAGAAAATCACGAGCGGCAAGACCCAGCTAAAGAGCAGATCGGTCAAAAAATTGCTCTCGTTATACGCGCCGTATGGAATTTTGCGCGATTCTAAAATTTGAACTAGCTCGGGATCATCCACACGCTTGGCGGTGTAGATTACGTTGCCGACTTGCGCTTTAATCGTGGAGCTCCCGATAGAAACCATGCTTACTTGAGAGTTTTTGATCTGCGATTTGAGCTCGGAGTAGCTCACGTTTCTCGTCTCGCCGCCTCCGCTTAGCATGTCTGAGCCCGAAAATCCGCCGCTTGGGGATATCGCTTTAAACACGACTATCAAAATAAGCGCGAAAATTATAAAAACGCCGATCGGATTTTTATTAAAAAAATTGTTTCCGCCGCCGTTTTGAGGGGGTTGATTATTTGGGTTGTTATTCATATTTTCCTTTCATAAACGAAGCTAAGCCATTCGTTTTGCTTTTTCATCTGCACGAAATTTAAATCCGAAAAAGCTTGCTCGATCCTATCTTTATATTTTTCTAAAATCCCCGACAGCACGAGCTTGCCGCCCGGTTTTAGCGCTTTTTTTAGATCCGCGCTTAGGATCAAAATCACGTCGGCGATTATGTTTGCGACGACGAGATCAAACTGCGGCTGCGCGGCTGCGCTTGAGCCTCGCTCGTTTAAACTAGACGCCTGCTCACCCAAGCTTGAAACGCTGCCGAGCCAAATTTTATCGATATGCACGCCGTTTTTCTCGGCGTTTTGCTGCGTAGCTATCACCGCCTGCTCGTCGGTATCGCAGGCGCTTACTTTTGCGCCCAGTTTTTTCATTGCGATACTTAAAATTCCGCTGCCGCAGCCCACGTCAAGCGCGCTCATGCCATCGCGAGCGAGCTCGCTAAGTAGCGCCAGACACATATTGGTACTTTCATGATGGCCTGAACCGAACGCCAGCGCAGGATCGATCAGCAGATCGATTAGCGCGCGATCTTGCGATCTTTCGCACCAGCTCGGACGGACGTAAAATTTGCCGACTGCCACGGGCGCGACGCCTTTTTTATACTCATCGAGCCAGTCTTTATTTTGCTTTTTTGAAATTTCGATCTGCAGATCGGCGTCTAAATTGAGAGATCGCGCGAGCGCCTTTTTAAACTCTTCAAACGCAAATTTTAAATTTTGCAGATCCTCTTCGTCGCGGATTATGAAACGCTCGCCATCCTCCTCGACGCAGGTAACGCCGAGCTCAAACGCAAAGCTTTTAAAAAGTTCGCTTGCATTCGCGCTTTTTACGATCATCTCATAAAAAAAATCTTTCATCGCCTCACATCGCCTTTAAATTTTAAAATTTGCATATTACTAAAATTTAGTTCAAACTTTGCTTACGCTCGGGCGTTTTTATAGAGCTTCGAACGCCTTTTTAAGATCGAGCGTGCCCTCGTAATACGCCTTGCCGACGATGACGCCCGCGATGAGCCCTGCGTTTTTTAGCGCGATTATGTCGTTTATATCTTTAACGCCGCCGCTTGCGATAGTGTCGATACCGCTAGCTTTCGCGATAGAGCGGCTAAATTCTACGTTCACGCCGCTTAACATCCCGTCGCGCGATATGTCGGTGCAGATGATCGCGCAAACGCCTGCGTCCGCGTAGTCTCGCGCCAGATCGGTCGCTTTTACGCGGCTTAGCTCCGCCCAGCCCTCGGTCGCTACGAGCCCCTCTTTTGCGTCTATGCCCACGACGATGCGGTAAAGCTTCGCCATCTGCTTTACGAAATCCGGGTTTTTTAGCGCCGCCGAGCCCAGGATAAATCTATCGACGCCCAAACTCAAATACTCCTTTATACGCGCTTCGTCGCGGATGCCGCCGCCCACTTCTACGCGCAGACGCGTGCTTTTTACGATCCGCTCGATCGCTTTGAAATTTACCGCCTCGCCCGCAAATGCGCCGTCGAGATCAACTAAATGCAGCCATTTAGCGCCGAGATCTTCAAATTTTTTGGCTAGCTCGCAGGGGTCTTTGGAATAAATTTTTGCGCTTTGCATCTCGCCCTTGCTAAGGCGCACGGCGCATCCTTGTTTCAGATCGATCGCAGGGAAAATCTCCATCACAGCTCCGTAAAATTTTTAATGATTTTTATGCCCGCATCGTGGCTTTTTTCGGGATGTGGCTGAAAGGCAAATACGTTTTCGCGCCAGATCGCGCTTACAAACTCATAGCCGTAAAATGTGGTCGCAAGCGTGATCTCGCGCTCGCAAAGGACGTGGTAGGAGTGCACGAAATACAGATACTCAAACTCGCCTAGGCCCGCATTTATCGGCGAGCGCTTGATAAAATGCGCACTGTTCCAGCCTACGTGCGGGATCTTTAGGCTTTCGGCGCTGGCAAAATTTTGTCCGCTACGATTGCTTGGCTCCGCCTCGTCTGAATTAAATTTCGCCCCGCCCGATCTAAATTTCATATCCTCGGACCCAGATTCCGCCCCCCGAATATTAAATTTCGTTTTGTCAAATTTCACGACGCGACCGGGCAAAATTCCAAGCCCGCTGCGCGCGCCGAATTCCTCGCTTTGCTCGAACAGAAGCTGCATCCCTAGGCAGATGCCTAAAAAATATCTGCCGCTTGCGACGAACTCTTTAATCGCGTCGTCCATACCGCTTGCGCGAAGCTTATCCATCGCTTCGCCGAATGCGCCCACGCCCGGAAGCAGGGCTTTATCGCAGCTCAAAAGCTCCTCCCCGCTGCGCGCGAGGCAAAATTTAGCGCTGCAAAAGCTAAGCGCGTTCATCACGCTTCGGATATTACCCGCGCCGTAATCCACGATACCGATCAAGCCGTGCCCTTCATATCGTTTAATCGGTGCGAAAACTCAGGCACGATACGTTTTAGCTTATCCGCGACCTGCGCGTCCTCGCACTCCGAAAGCTCCTCGATCTGCGAGCTTAGCTCTTGCAGATCGTATTTTGCGGAGTGGGTTACGAAGATGGATTGATACTTCGTACTCTTGTCGTTTTCGTCGATCAAAAGCTCCTCGTAAAGCTTCTCTCCAGGGCGCAGGCCTACAAATTTAATGCCCAGCTCCTCCTTGCCGGCAAGCTGCAGCATTCGCTTGGCAAGATCGGCGATCTTTACGGGCTCGCCCATATCCAGCACGAAAAGCTCGCCGCCCTGCGCGATGGAGGCCGCCTGAAGCACCAGCTGGCACGCCTCGCTAACGAGCATAAAATATCTCGTAATCTCGGGGTGCGTAACGGTAAGCGGCTCGTTTGCTTCGATCTGGCGTTTAAATTTAGGGATGACGCTGCCGCTTGAGCCGAGCACGTTTCCAAAGCGCACCGCGACGATCTGCGTGTCGCTTGCCGCGTCGTTGGAATTTAGCGCGTAAAGCTCGCAGATACGCTTCGTAGTGCCCATAATGTTCGTCGGTCGCACCGCCTTATCGGTCGAGATCAAAACGACCTTTTTCGCGCCATATTTTTTGGACAGATCGATTACGTTTTTTGTGCCGATGACATTGTTTTTGACCGCTAGATGCGGGTTAAACTCGCATAGCGGCACGTGCTTATACGCCGCTGCGTGCACGACTACCTCGGGACGAAATTCTGCAAAAACCTCCTCCAGCTCATGGCGATAAACGACGTTTATCATCTTTAGCTCGTTGCGCGCGTCCGCGCCGGTCGCTTCGTTGATCGAGTAGAGGTTAAACTCGCTGTGCTCGACCATAATGAGCCTCTTTGCGCCGAATTTCAAGCATTGCTTGCAAATTTCGCTTCCTATCGTGCCGCCCGCGCCCGTTACCAGCACGATCTTGTCTTTGATAAAATTTTCAATCGCTTTGGTGTCGAGGTCTTTGGGCTTGCGCGCGAGCAGATCCTCGATCGATACGTCGCGGATCTTTTTGCTCTCATCCTCCAAAAGCGAAAAGAGCTTGATATCCTTTAGCCCGTATGCAAAAAGCTCGTCGTAGAGCTCCTTTAGCTCGTCCGGATACAGCGCCAGCGCGATGATTGCGGTTTTGGCGCCGCTATCTTTGATCATCTGCGGAATTTCGCTCTTGGCTCTGACGACATAGTTTTCGCAATACGTTCCAACAAGCTCAGGCCGCCCGTCTACGACGCCCACCGGATAGTAGTTAATATATTTTTGCCGCATACCTTTTAGGACGTGAAAGGTCTTGCTCGTAGCGCCCACGACGATACAAGGCTCGTTATTCGTGATATTTTTCTTCTCACTTAGAAACATCCTCTTTGAAATTCTAATCCCACCGATTAAAATAAACGAGATCGCCGCATCGATGATGATGACCGAGCGCGGGAACGGGTTAAAAATTTTACTCGCCAAGAAAAATAGGATCAAAAAGGTAAGCGCTGCCATAACGTGCGCATAAAAGAGCTTCCTCGCTTCGTATAGTCCGAAAAATCTCCACGGAACTAAATAGATCCGCAAAAACCAAAAATAGAAAATTTTAATCGCCGTAAGACTCGAGGCGCTAAGCAGCGCGCCTTTATAAAATTCGTTCGGTATATCTCCGCTAAATCGCAGCAAAAACGCGATGTAAACGGAGAGGATCGAGATAAAAATATCTCCTAGCAAAAAAAACGCGAAGCGGCTAAATTTAGTCGGTTTTAACAGCATCAGATGTTTTCTTTTACGATTTTTACGACGCGCTCGATCGTCTCGTCGCTCATATCGGTGCCGCTAGGCAGGCAAATTCCGCGCTCAAACATATCCTCGCTCGTGCCGTCAACTACGCTAAGCGCGCCTGCGAAGATGCTTTGCAGATGCATCGGCTTCCAAAGCGGGCGAGATTCGATGTCGGCTTTATTCAGGGCGTCGATAACCTTTAGATGAGCGTCTTTTTGCTTAAACAGCAGAGTCGTAAGCCATCTATTGCCCTCGCCGCCTTCTACTTCGGGCATAAACTCCACGTCGGTGCCTCTAAACAGATCCTCGTAAATTTTAAAAATTTCGCGCTTTCTCTTTACACGCTGCGGCAATACCTCCATCTGGCCTACGCCGATAGCGCCTAAGACGTTGCTTAAGCGGTAGTTATAGCCGTAGTCCTTGTGCTCGTAGTGAAGCAGCGGCTCGCGCGCCTGGGTGCTTAAAAATCTAGCCTTAGCCACTAGCTCTTCATCGTTTGAGATCAGCATTCCGCCGCCAGAAGTGGTGATGATTTTATTGCCATTGAAGCTTAGTGCGCCGCATTTTCCGATACCACCAAGTGCTTTGCCCTTATAAAATCCCCCCAGCGCCTCTGCGGCATCCTCGATAACATCAATGCCTTCGTTCGCGCAAATTTCGCATATCTCATCCATCTTCGCAGCCTGTCCGTAAAGATGCGTAACGACGAGCACCTTTGGCTTTTTCGGCGATTTTTTGATCGCTTCTTTAAGCAGTTTCGGACTTAAATTCCAACTCTCGTCGCTGTCTATCAGCACCGGCACGCAGCGCTCGTAAAATATCGGATTTAGCGACGCCATGAAGGTAAACGTGGATCCTAACACCACGTCGCCGTCCTTTACACCGCTGCAGCGAAGCGCTAGATGAAGCGCCGCCGTGCCTGCGTTTAGCGCCAGCGCGCCGCGCGTGCCAGTGTAGGACTTTACTGCGTCCTCAAAGCGATTGACATATTCGCCCAAAGGCGCGATATAGTTGCTTTCAAATACCTTTTTTATATACTCAAGCTCATCGCCGCCCATATTCGGCGGGCTTAAAAATACTCTTGCCATCTCTATCCTTCCTTGATCTTTAAATTTAACCTCGCGCGATGCAGGGCTAAATTTAGCTTTCGGCATTAAAATTTAAATGCTCGGATTTTATCACTTTTAATGCTATAAATTTTAAATTCAGCTATTTTTTTTGATCACGCGAGCGGGCACGCCTACGGCTACGCTGTTGCTAGCTATGTCGCGCACGACCGCAGCGCCCGCGCCGATGATACAGCGCTGCCCGATACTTAGCCTTTGAATGACGCTAGCGCCAATACCGATGTGCGAAAACGCCCCCACCTTCACGCCGCCCGCAAGCGCCGCGTTTGGGCTAATGTGCGCAAACTCGCCGATCTCGCACTCATGCTCGATCACGACGCCTGAATTGATTATCGCGCCGCGACCGATTTTAGCTCGCGTGTTTATCACGGCGCCGGGCATTACGACTGCGCCCTCGCCGATAGCGGCGCTTGGGCTAACGATGGCGCTTTGATGAATTAGCGTCGCTATCTCAAAACCGGCGCGCGCTACTCTCTCTTGAATCTTTGCGCGGGTTTTATTATCGCCGATTGCAATTATTACGGGGTGCTTCGGCAGATCCTCGCTAAATTTAAGCCCCGCCGCGTCGTCTAAAAAAACGACCTCGTTAAATTTAGCCCCGCGCGCGGCTAGCGCGACATCCGCGACCACCAGCCCGTGTCCGCTCGCGCCATAAACGTAAATTTTAGTTGTGTCCATTAAATTTCTCCGTCGTCGCCATGCCCTCTTTATTCACGCCCTCTTTCGCAAGCACTTTTTTGATCGTCAAAAGCGCGATCTTAAGATCGAGCGCGAAGCTTAAATTCTGCGCGTAATAGGTATCGAACTCAAATTTTTTCTCCCAGCTGATCGCGTTGCGTCCGTTTACCTGCGCAAGCCCCGTGATGCCCGGGCGCACGCTGTGTCGCAGGCGCTGCTGCGGCGAATAAAGCGGCAAATATTCGATCAGCAGCGGGCGCGGTCCGATGAAGCTCATATCGCCTTTTAGCACGTTGAAAAGCTGCGGCAGCTCATCCAGGCTTAGCGCGCGGATCTTTTTGCCGTATTCATTGAGCCGCGCCTCGTCTGGCAGAAGCTCGCCGTCCGCGCCGCGCTCGTCGCTCATCGTTTTAAATTTGTAAATTTTAAAAATTTGCTCATCAAGCCCAGGGCGAGATTGCGTAAAAATCGCGCTTTTGCTAATGTGCTTGCGGATCAAAAACCACGTAAGCGCCATCACGGGCGAAACCAAAATGATCAAAACCAAAGCCGCCGTAAAATCGAGCGCGCGCTTTAAAAAACACCTATACATCGATAAATTTCCTATAAACCTCTAAATATTTTTCCGTGACGATCTTTTCGTCGTAATTTGCAAGCACCATCTCGCGCCCGTTTCGCCCTAGCCTCTCGCAAAGCGCAGCATCGTCCAATAAAATTTCGATCTTTCGCGCAAGATCATTCGCGTCGCGAGTGCGGCAGATTAAGCCGTTGACGCCATCTTGCACGGCCTCGACGCAGCCGCTACAGTCGCTTACCACGCAGGCTCGCGCCATACTCATCGCCTCTAAAACCGTGCGCGGAAAGCCCTCCTTGTAGCTAGGAAGTGCCAGCAGGTAACTAGCCTTCAAAAGCTCCGGCACATCGTTTCTAGCGCCTAGATAATGCACCGCACCGCTTCGCAAAAACGCAGGATCGGCGGTGCTTTTATTGCCCGCAAAGCCCTCGCCTACGAAGACAAATTTTGCATCCGATCGATCTTTTAAAATTTCTGCTGCTTCGTAGAATTCTCTCACGCCCTTATGCCACATAGCGCGAGCTATCATCAGCACGATCTTTTTGCCGTGCAAATCCTCGCCCAGATCCGCCGCACTAACGATTTTGGGATTGAATCTTTCAGCATCTACGCCTACACTTTTAATCCTTATGACCTTTTGCTTCGCAATAAGCCCGCGAGATAGCATATAATCGGGATCGGCATCGTTTACAAATACGCAAGCATCCGCCTGCGAAAATGAAAATTTATAAAGCTTCTCCAAAACCGCTCGCACAAGCCTTGTTTTAATATCATCGTCGATATAAAAGCTGCCCAGCCCCTCGACTAAGTTTATCACATATTTTATACCCGCCTCTCGAGCCGCCAGCGTACCAAACACGTTTGATTTGTGCGCGGCTGTTTGCAGCAGGTCCAAATTTAGCCTCTTTAGCTCGCGCGCAAGGGCTTTGGTGTTGCTAAATACGGTAAGCGGATTTAGGCTAGCTCGATCAAGATCGTAGGTTACGGCATTAAAATCGTGTGCTAAATCCTGCGTATAAGCGCCACGAGGGGCAATTGCAAAAACCTTGTGCCCACGCTCTTTTAAAGCCTGCATTATCGGGCGGCGAAAGAAATGTAAGCTCATATCGGCATGGCTTAAAAACCCTATGCGAGCCATCTGTTGCATTCCTTGTTTAGCGTTGCAAGATTAAATTTCATAAATTTCTCCTTAGCTTGCGGCAAAATTTTATCTAGCGCTTTAATTTATAAACTTTCACAGCAGGGCTTAAGATCACAGGCTCGAATAGCTCTGGTCTATATCTTTCAAATACAAAAAGCTGAATATAGCTTGAGTTTAGCATCGTCTTATCTAGCAGCAAAAATCGCCCGTAATCGCGCATGAAAATCACGTAAAATTGCGCGCTGCTGTCCATATTAAACTCTTTTACCGAAAGCTTGCCGTTCGCGTCGTAGCTCGTTTCGTAAAAGGTATTGATCGCAAATTTTCTGCCGCTATACTCTAAATTTAAAAGGCTAGACGAGATCGAAAAGCCGTTGTCCATATGCACGCCGCTTTGATCCTGAACAAACCTATCGCTCGTTATGAAAAACGGCTCGCCCAGCTGCTTGCCGTCGGTGATGTCGATGTTTGAAAACTGCGTGACGACAGGGAAGATATTCATCATACGATCGGGCAGGATGTAGTAGATGTCGCGCGTAGGCCTTGGCGGCTTAAAATCGGCCAGTCCCAAACTTAAGATAAAATCATTTACATCGGTCGCGTTGTAGTCTTTTAAAATTTGCTTTAGCTTGTTTGGAATTTTTTCGCTATATCCGCGCTCGGTGTATTCGACATCCAGGCGCGCCATATTTGCGGAACTCATCTGATCTTTAAAAAGCGCGAAGCTAACGGGGAAATTATCGTTGCCGAGGTGTTTGCCGCCGTCGATGAGGGTCTTTACATCGCTGTAATAGCGTATGCCGTATCCGTAGTCCCACCACGAAAGCGCGTAATCCTCGCGCTTCGCTTTATCTTTAAGCTCATCGAGCACTCGCACTTCGCTTTGATAAAAGACCGTATCGACCTTGTACGAGACGATGTGCTGCCACGCGGGATAGATCGCAAGCGCCGTTAAAATAAGCAGTATCGCGCGTCCCGCGATCTTTGGCAGATCCAAGCGCTTTACGCAAAAATACAAAATATATCCGAAACTTAACCCCATTACGCCCACTGCATAGATCGTAAATCTAAGGCCCGCTTTGTTTGCCGCAAAGCCCAAAAGCAAAAGCGGAATCGAGAGCAAAAATTCCTTATGCCTAAAGCAAAGCACCAAATATCCGATTGCCGCGATCACGAAAACCGCGACGTGCGAGCTGATGCGCTCCATAAAGATCTTAGGTGGCACGATGCCAGATTCTTGGATCGTTTGATTGACGTTGAAAAAATGAAATGCCGTATCGGCATTGTCCGCAAAGGAGCGGAAGATATAAAATTTCGCCTGAAATATGATCGGGCTAAGACCTCCGTTTGCGACGAAAAAGACTACGGCAAGCGCGCCGATAATCGCTAAAATTTTAAAATTTAATAGCTTTCCTCTAAACGCAAAGAGCCAAAATAGCGTAAGCGAGATTAAAATTTTTGCCACCAAAGGCGTGGAGCACAAAGCGATCAAAATGATAATCATCGCTTCGTAATTTACCGCACTTTTTCGCTTAAAAATCAGCGTGTAGGCGAAAAATATGGCGAGCATCATGGAATTTAGCGAGAAGCTGGACGGATACCACCACATATAAAATATCACAAACGCGCCCAGCCAAAACAGCGTGCTGCGCGAACCGCGCGTGCAAATGCGGATGAGCGCCCACAAAATACACATCGCAAGTACGATATTTAGCATATCGGTATCGTAATACCCCGCCATAGTGCGGTTGTAGTAGCTATTCGCCACGCTCGCGACAAGCGCGCCGATGAAGCCTGCGCGCATGCAGCGAAACTCGCTTGAGATCAGCAAGATCGGCACTACGATGAGCGAGCTAAACAAAGCCGGCAGATAAACGAAGATCGTCTCGATTTTAAAGGGCAAAATTTCAGC
Organism: uncultured Campylobacter sp.; assembly: GCA_900539505.1. GTDB lineage: Bacteria > Campylobacterota > Campylobacteria > Campylobacterales > Campylobacteraceae > Campylobacter_B. The sequence goes on from UQCL01000013.1 coordinate 15,443, forward strand.
CAAAAACGCCGTCACGATCGAAAGCGGCGCGCTAAAGTAGCTAAGATCGTTGGGCTGATGAAAGCCGGCGAGTCGGTCGCGCGCGCCCTCTGCGAAGGCGTAGCCGTCGTTTGTGTTTATCATCAGCTCGCCGTCCCAAAAAAAGTAGTTCACAAAACCGCTCGCCCAGTGCACCCACCACATACGAAACGCCACGCTAAAGGCAAATGCAAACAAAATCATCAGCAAAATATGCTTGGAAAACTCATAATTTTTTATAAAGCCAAAAATTCTGCGCCTAGCAGGAAGCGCGCCAGCTGACTGATTTTTAGAATTCTGGGAATTTTCTGTTGTGGGGCTTTTAGAATTATCAGAATTTATGCCGTTTGTAGAATTTAAAGCACTTGCGGAATTCGCATTTTTAAATTTAGCCAAATTAGCGGCTTTTGCGGAATTTTTATTTGTAGAGTTCGCAACGCCAGCGGAATTTTTATTTGTAGAATTTTTGCTCGTGGAATTCGCAGTGCCTTTCAAATTTGAGTTTGTAGAATTTGCGCCTGCGGAATTTTCAGAATTTACCGAGGTAGAATTTCGTCCGCTTGATTTTTTAGCCTTTTTGGATTTTTTTTGTGCTCGCATTTTTGCAGAAACAGCGCGCGCTTGGTCGTCGCTTAAATTTTTAACGCCAGCGTGCGCGGAATTTTTGCTCGCAGAATTTTTTGCATCAAGCGCGGAATTTTTATCGCTCTGAGGCGCGGTATCCTCGCTACCCTTAAGCTCAGCATTTTCGCCGCTAAAATTCTCTCCGCCACCTGCGGAATACCCTGCGTCAAAATTTCCCTCACTAGCAAAATTTTCGCTTAGGGCAGCTTTGTCGGCACCCATTGATTGCGCGCCTTTTTGATCGTCCGATCCTTCGTCGATCTCTCTAACGCTAAAAGCCTTTTTTTCTTCACCCACGCCTATTTTCCTTCGTCGATTTGTTCTATTTTTGCGATCAGCTCGCTTGCTATCCGTTTTTTATCGAAAAACGAGGCTCTAATTTTAGCCTTTTTCTCATAAAATTTTACATAATTTTCATCATCCAGCGCTTTTTGCATCGCCGCTTGAGTGCTTTCTAGATCGTTCACGCCCACCAGTACGCCCCATTCGCTCTGCCCCATAAGCTCGCGCGCACCGCTTTGATGATCGCTTGAAATTACGAGCTTGCCGCATGCAAGAGCCTCGATGAGCGCGTTTGAAAACCCCTCAAAAAGGCTTACGAAGACGAACGCATAGCATCTAGCCATATATTTATACGGGTTTGCGTCAAAGCCCAAAAGCTTCACGCGGCCGCTCAAGCCCAGCTCCTCTATCAGAGCCTCAAGCTCGGCTCGCAGTACGCCGTCGCCCAAGATCAACAGGTCTTTGTCATTATTTTTTAAATTTGCATACGCACGGATCAAAAGCGCGTGGTTTTTGCCAGCATCGAGCCTACCGACGCTTAGGAAAAACGGCCGCTCCTGCGCGATAGGCTCGCTAGCTTTGCGACTGATCTCATCAAGATTGATCGCGTTATACAGCACGCTCATCTTGCGCTCGTCGATCCCGAAATTATCCGCTAGATCGCGCAGATTTCCAAGCGAGTTTGGAAAGATAAAATCGGCCTTCGGATAGAGCTTACGCAGCAAAAGCTTTGAAATTTTGGATTTGAAGCTCGGCTCTTTATACAGCACCGACGGCGTCGAGCATTCGTTAAAAATCATAGTGCCGCGCAGCCCGTAAATTCGCGCCAGCGCCGCCACGTAACACGGGCGGTTCATCCAAACGAAGTGGATGTCGATGCCCAGCCTCTCGCATAGTTTTTTGTAGCGCAGCGCCAAAAACGGCAGCTTTGCGAGCTTCAGCAGTCCATTTTCAAAAGGGGCTGATTTTTCGATGAAATGGATCTGCACGCCGCTTGGAATTTCATAAAAAATCCTCTCGTTCATCAGCACCAGATGCACTTCGTAGCGTGCCGTAAGCTCGCCTAAGAGGTTACTTACGACGCGTTCGGCGCCGCCTCCTGCCATCGAATATATAAAAACGCTTAATTTCTTCATCCATTTACCTTTTAAATTGCTGCCGCGCCATAAATTTAAGCTTTGCTCGCGCCTTTTTACGCGAACATACGCCGCGCACCCCGTTTTAAATTTAGCGCATTTTGCGCTGTTCTAAGCAGCTAAATTTCATCGCGCAACGCGGCTTTGTAAATTTAGCCGCTCCGCTCCGCTCGGGCGCAAGACGCTATCTTAGCACACCGAAGTTTAAATTTAATCCCTGCACGCCGCTACGACGTAATAAACAGCGCTACTATTTGCGTGCAAACCGATCGATCAAGCCCTGCCAGAGCTTAATGATGCGCTCTTGCGAAAACTCGTCTAAATTTTCATTTGCATTTTGCACGAGCCGCTTTTGCAGCGCCTCATCGCGCATTAAATTTTCAAGCTTGCTCGCAAGTTCATTCGCATCGCCGCATTTAAACAAAATGCCGCTAAAGCCGTCCTTTATGAGCTCTTTTGCGCCCGCCGTATCGCTGCTAAGCCGTGCGCAGCCGTAAAACGCAGATTCGATCAGCACGTTCGAAAGCCCTTCATTAAGCGAGCTTAGCACAAAAATTTTAGCTTCTTTATACAGCTCGCTCACGTCCTGCTTGTGCCCTAAAAATCGCACTTCAAGCCCGAGCCGCGCCACGAGCTCGCGCAAGCTTTCGCGCAGCGAGCCGTCGCCTGCGATTAAAATTTCCCACTTCGCAAGCAGGCTTTTATCGATCCTGCTTAGCGCGTCAAAGTAAATTTCATACCCCTTGACGGGCTCAAGCCTACCGACGCTTAAGATCACGTTTCGCTTGGCGCTTTTAGCGCCATCAATCTCGCCGAAAAAGGGGTTGTGCACGATAAAGCAGTTTTTGACAAATCGCGAATAGTACTCAAAGTCCGAGCGCGTAAGCACCGTAAGCGCGTCCGCTTTTTTATAGCACAGATCGCGCACGCGGCTAAAAAGCCCGCTTGGCAGATAATCGTGCGCGTTGTGCTCTGTCGCGATGAGTGGGATGCCTAGCCCGAAGCTTGCGATCACGCACGCTACGTTCGTCCAGTCCATAAAGCTGATGATGACGCTTGGGCGCTCGCGCTTGAAACACCCGCGCAAAATTCTGTATTTATCGAACCTGCCGCCGTTTTTATAAACATCCAGATGCAAAAATTTTATCTTTTCGCTAAATTTATACCTGCCCTCGTCATTTTCCAAAATCGCGATCGTAACGTCGTTTGCGCGCGCAAAATGGTTTGCCAAGACCTGAAGCACGCGCTCTGCGCCGCCGTTTCTAAGAGCCGCGATGACGAATAAAATTTTCATTTTAACTTCCGATAAATTTTATAAAATAGCCGCAAAAGCGCAGGGCTAGCGTAAAACAAGACCATCATCAGTGTCTGCGTGTGGCTTGCATGCGCCGCGAAAAATCTAAAATCCAGCCGCTCGCGCACCAAAGCGTGCAGTGAGCGGATCTGATCCGCAGCTTCTGCGGCGTTTAAAGGCGAGCGGGGATCTGCGGTCTTTCTTTGCGACGCGGAATTTTGCTCGGAATTTCGCATATAATTTTGCTTGGCGGAATTTTTAAATGCGGAATTTTTACCGCATGCGCAAGATAAACTATCAGCACCGCGCAAATCCGCCTCGTTTGCCAAGCTGCACGTATTAACCTCGGAAGGAGAAGTCGCATCTCCATCCAAGCTTGCAGGATCAAAGCTCGATTTGATAATTAAAAACGCCGTATTCAGCGCGGATTCGCAGCGAGTGAAATTAGCCTCACGCGCCAAGCTCGGATAATTCGCAGCGATCGCCTCAGTATAGCGGCGCACCGCAGCGATGACCGATAGATGCCTGCGAGCGAATGAGTTTACGGTCGAGCCTGCCCTTACGCGGTAAAAATATAAAATTCCATCCGTGCACGCCGTAATAGAAGCGTTAAAAATATCAAAAAATATCGCCACATCCTCATAGATCTGCCCCGCAGGAAAGCGCAAAGCAGCGAAAATTTCACGAGCAAACAGCGCGCGCCAAACCGCGGTGCTAAAATACGGATCCTGCGTGCAGCTGCGTCTAAAAAGCTCTTGCGGCGATATTTTGTATTCGCCTGCGTTGGCATTCGAATTTGCAGCTCCTCCTGGATCGCTAATCTCTTTAGAATTTTGATTTTCTTTAGAATTTAAAGCCGCCTTGAAATTATTTATTTCGCTCTCGTCGCTAAATGCCGCGTAGCCGCACATAGCGATTTTGGTGCAAAATTTCTGAGTCAGACGAAAAAGCGTCTCAATCAAATCAAGACTTATCAAATCATCGCTGTCTACGAAACTGATAAACTCCCCGCGAGCGACATCTAAAGCAGCGTTTCGTGCACTAGCCTGCCCGCCGTTTGGTTTATGTAGCACTCGCACACGAGGATCACGCGCAGCGTATTCGTCGCAAATCGCCTCGCTGCCATCATTTGAGCCATCATCTACGAGCAAAATTTCTAAGTTCGTATAGGTTTGCGCCGTGATGTGCTTCACGCAAGCGCGCAGGAATTCTTTGACATTATAAACGGGGATGATGACCGAGATTAGGGGATTTTCGCTCATTATTCCTCCCTGTGTATCGTAGCGGCTATAAAATCCAACCAGCGTCGCCCGATCGTTTCAATTTTAAAGCTCTCCTCGCGCTTAGAGGCGTTTTGCACGAGTCGCTCGCGCAGCTTTTCGTCGCTCATCAAAATTTCAAGCTTTTTTGCGATGCTCGCACTATCGCCTACAGGGCACAAAAACCCATCTACGCCGTCGCTTATAAGCTCGCTAGGACCTGCGATGCAATCTGTAGAAATTCTAGCAGTGCCGAAAAATATACTCTCCATCAAAATATTGCAAAAGCCCTCCATCTTGGAAGTTACGACTACGATTTTAGCGCGTTCATATAAGCTTTCGATATCGCGCACAAAGCCGATGAACTGCACATTTAAGCGCAGCTTCGCAGCTAGGCTTTCAAGGCTCTTTCGCTCCTCTCCGTCGCCTGCGATCACCACCTTCCACTCTTTTAAAAGATTGAAATCTATAAGCGCAAGTGCCTTAAGAAGGACATCAAAGCCCTTATAGACATTGAGCCGGCCGGCTGCTAGGACGATATTTTCTTTAGGCGGGCGGGCGTCTTTAGCATGGCTGATCTCAAACATCGGATTAGGCATAATCACTCGATTTTGCACATATGTGTAATGATCCAGATCGAATTTACTAAGCACGCTAAGACCTGCAGCCCTCGGATAAAAGATCCGCTTGAGCGCTCGCCAGATCGGACTTTTTAAAAAACGATGATTGGTGTGTTCGGAGACGATGATTTTCTGCCCAACTCCAAGATTTGCGATAAGCGTAAGGACATTGGTATTATCTAAAAACGAGATTACTACGTCAAATTTACGACTTTTTAGAAGCCTGTGCAAGGCTAAAATTTTATCGTAGCGCTTTTTTATATTGCCAAATATTCCTAAATCGCCTACTCCTAAATCCAAGCTAATAAGCTCGATCTTAGGATCTAGCGCGTAAAACGGCTCATCTGCGTCAAATTTTATCACACAGACTTCATTCTCGCGGCAGAAAAAATTTGCCAGCACGCTTAGCACGCGCTCGGCACCGCCCTTGCCTAAAGCAGAAATTACCATAGCTATTTTCATTTTATGAGCCTAAACTTGTTTTTAAAAATTTCATCGAGTCCTCTCTTTTACGGCGCAACGCCTCATTTACGCCATCCCAATCGATAGTAGCGTCCAAGCGCGCGTCTTTGGGATCTTGCAAAGCTCTATCTTCAAGCCCGAACGAGCCCAAAAGCGAGCTAAAGCGCGACGCACCGCGACTAGCGTTAATGAGCACAAAAAACGGCTTATTAAAGATTATGGAAAATACGCAGCCGTGAAATGAGTCGGTTAGCACGAACTCCGCGCCTGCAATAGCGCTTAGCCACGCTTTTATGCCGATGCGGTTGCCACGGTCATTTACCTCATCTATCTCTAGTCCGCTTTGCTTCTTTAGTAGCTCTATCGCCGCTTCTGAGCGAGGCGATGGATCTAGGATATAGGCAAAGCCCTTGCGCTTTGGCGCATGGCTTAAAAATTTATCGTAAATCTCTTTATTAGCCAAAAGCGTAGGATCTAGCACCCAGTGCGCATCTACGCCAAAGCATTCGCGCGCAAGCCTTACGCCGTCGCACTCGCGCACCGAAATAGCTTTAAATTTAGCCAAATTTGCAGTGTGAGCTTTTAAATCCGCGGGGTTTTTAAACCCATAGAACCTATCTCCGCCGAAGCTTGCGGCATAGGCGATCCGCGTGCAGTTAGGCGGCAAAAATCCAAGGCTAAAGCAATCTGCAAAATCCGCAAAATAGCTAGGGCGAAAAACCTGATCGCTTCCTAAAATCACCGCTTCAAAGCGCTCTTTCTCGCACAGCGCCTTTAAATCCGCAGGCGTGCAAACAGGCGCGGTTAAAGGGATATTTTCCGATACAAACTCGCTAGTATCGCGCTCGTAAGAGGGATTAAATTTCGCGCCGCAAAGCTCCTTTTTAAGCGCGCATGCCACTAAAAATTTAATATACGCAATCGATAGTTTACTTCTTTGCAGGCGCAAGTTTATGAGACGTGGCTCATGCCCTAGCCCCACTAGCACGCGGCTTAGCGCGTAAGCTTGTAAAATTCCGCCGTAATTATTTACTAGTGGCAGGGTAAAAATCCCGATCTTCATGCAAACTTCCTATAAATTTTATATGCTGCGATCTTTGGTAGCGCCAAAAGCGCTAGCACTTTATTCGCAGCGGCAATTTTTTTAAGCCTAGCAGCGATGAAATCATCACAATCAAAATGCGTAGCGCTATATCGCTGGATCTGAAGCTTCTGTCGCAAGATGTAACGCCTAAGCGGGTTTTTCGCGCCATAGAAAATTTCGTTTTTGCACTCCACCTGGCTTTGTTGCGAGCGCTGCACCTCTGCTGCGGATATCCGCTCGCAAAAAATCTCCTCGCGTGCCTGATTCGTAGGCTGCGAAAATAGCACGTCAATCTGAGCTGCGCGCGTAATTACGAGCGATGTGCCGCGCCACTCGCTCATTTCGCTTTGCAGCCACGCATCCATCAGCACGACGTCGGTGCATTTGGCAAAAACGTCAGTGCAGGCGTTGCACGCAAGCGGCGTAAAAGCGCGCGAGCTCCAGTATGCAAAGGCGCTACTACTGCGATCGTCTATCGCCTCGCTACCGTCTGTAGCGCGAAATTTAAAGCCAAAGCTCATCGCACTTTTGCCCGCGATTTTATATCTGTAATTAACCGCCGCGAGCTGCTTACGCTCTTTAAACGCAAGATCTGCCAGCTTATGCGTAAAATCAGCACCCTTGCCCTGTCCGCAAACCAGCCCAATAATAAAGCTTATGCGGGATTTAAGGCGCGGATTTTTACTCGCAGCAAGCCTTAAGGCCTTGGCAAAACACGGCAGCGCGCTGATCGCGTATCTACCCTCACGGCGCGACATCTCCTTTAGCACTGCTTCAAGCGTGAGCGGATAGTAAGCGGACGAGCGCGCGCGAGTAAGCTCACCAGCATTTTTTATCACGCTAAATTTAAATAGCGGCACGGAATTTTCGCCCGCATAATTTCGCGCGTTTTTGGAATTCTCGCAAGCAAAATTCTGTGCTGATACGGAATTTTTACAATAAGTTTTAGAATTCTGTGCGAAATTTTCATTTGTAAAATTCTGCGCGGAATTCTGCGTAAAATTTTCGCAAAATGAATTTTGCGCACTCGTAAAATTTATAGAATCATCGTCCGCCAAATTCTGCGTTAAATTCGGAATTGCGGAATTCTGCTCGGAATTTTTGGTTGCGGAATTTTGCAAATTCTGCGGCTGCGCTAAATTTTCGCAGGTGGAAAAATCCCGCTTGGGATTTTGGGCTATAAAATCCCCTTCGTCCGCGGGCACGGCACAAATCGCGTAATCAATGAGCCCGCGCGCAAAAAGCTCGCGAAAAATATAATCTCCCGCGCCGCCACTTGCACTGCTTAGGCGCTGCGCTTCATCTTTTTTGTAGAATTTGTAAGTAGCTAAAAACCTGCCAAAATCAGGACTAAAGCTTTTCAGCTCTGAGTATGATTTAGAATTTAGCTCATTTTCGAGCATGTCTTTTTCGTAAAACGGGCAGACTTTTAGGCAGATATCGCATTTATCGCGACACCCTTCGCCCTCCTCGGGCGCGTAAAATCCATTGCCTTCAAGCCGCATTTTTAGCACGCTAAAAGGGCAGCTGCTCGCGCAGACGCCGCAGCCGATACAGCGGTCTTTAGTAACCACTTCGCTAATTACATTGAAGCTCAAGCCCGCCTCCTTATCTTTGCTGCAATGCCACCAAAAATCGCGCGCTCGTAATCGTTCATCGCCCAAAAATACGCGCTTAGCACAAACATAGCCGAATAAAGCCCGCCGCAAATTAGCAAAAAGCTCACTCCATGTAAGCCTAATGCGTAATTTATCGCTAGGCTTACTGCGATTGCGGGAGCAAATTTTACTACCATCGCGCCAATATTTCGCCAAAATTTAGCGATGTCAAGTCCGATTACACGAGCATAGTAGATATTCATCACGCAGATATTTAGCAAGGTAATCGCAAAAGCCGTGCCGCACGCAGCGCCCACGCCACCGTAAGCCTTAGCTAGCGGAATAGAAATAGCGATATTTACGAGCGTGACGCAAAACGCGGCGATTGAGCGAAATTTGACTTTGTTTTTTGCCTGAAGCACGGCTAGGCCTAAATTTTGAATCAACGGCACGCTTACTGGAAGCACCAAAATAAGCGCGATTGCGTATGAAATTTCATAATTTGCGCCAGCCCATAGCACGATAAACTCCCGTCCAAAAATCACCAAAAGCGACGCGATAAAAAATATCACGTAAAATTGCAGCCTGCCTATTTTGATAAATTCCGCGCTAAGCTCAGAATCGGTGGAGTTGGCAGAGACCATTTTGGCGATTTTAGGAAGCATCACACCGCTAATGGTGAGCGAAAGCGTGACGAAAGTGGCATTTATCGTGCTTGCTACGGCATACGTGGAGACCGCTGTAGCGCCTGCTACAGCGCCTAAGATAAAATTATCGACATTCCAGTTTACTTGATCGACTACGATGCCTAAAAATATAAAAAACGAGTAGCCAAAAATTTGCTTAAGCGTGGGGGCGTCGAAATTTCTCACGCTTATCACGGGCGAGACTTTGCGCTTGCAGTAGATGAAATCTGCCGCGACGCAGATTAAATTTACCGCCGTAGCGATGATTACGATCGCGATAGCTTTATAGCCCAAAAGTAGCGCAGGTACCGCAGCTAGCGGCAGAGCGATCGTGCGAAAGATCCCAACTAGCTTGATAAATACGAAATTCTCATGCGCCGTAAGGATCGACGAATAGATGCTAAAAGGAAAACTAATCGCTAAATTTGCAGTTAGTAGCATTAGCATAATGCGAATTTCGCCCATCTCGCTAGTGCTTAGCTTAGCGCCAAAAATCGCGTGCAGATTGGCTAGCAGCGCAGCTCCTGCAAGCACGACTACCGCGCTCATTACCAAATACATGCTAAAAATCGTGCCGTGCAGCTTATGCATGCGCTCTACTTCGCCACTTGAGGCGTATTTAGCGGTATAGACCGTCACAGCGTTACCAAAGCCTAAATCCAAAATCGCTAAATAGCCAATAACGCTACTCGCTAAAGAATACAGCCCAAACTCGCTCTGCCCCAGCGCCCGCAGGAAAAACGGCGTATAAACCAAAGTAAGTATCGTAGAAACAAAGATATTCACATACGATAGCACGACGCCGAGCTTGCGCTGCGCGGCTTCGGGGGCGTTTAGAATTTTAAGCAAACAAAGCTTCCTTTTGCTCACCACTATTAAACGCGGCAGAGTAAAATTTTAAAATTTCAAATCGCACTTTCACGCTAGAACCTAGAGCTTCTTTTCCCAATTAAGCGCGCTTAGGATGATCTCATCCAGGCTCTCGTGCTCAGGCTGCCAGGAGGTTTTGGTGCGAATTTTATCGGCGTTTGAGATGAGGCAGGCAGGATCCCCCGCTCTGCGCGGAGCGATCTCTACTTTAAAATCCACACCGCTTACTTTTTTAGCTTCATTAACGACCTCTTTTACGCTAAAGCCCGTGCCATATCCTACGTTAAAGACCGCGCTATCATTGCTTTGCAGATAATCAAGCACTGCCAGATGCGCGCTTGCGAGGTCTTCTACGTGGATGTAGTCGCGTATGCAGGTGCCGTCCTTGGTATCGTAATCATCGCCGAAAATGCTCATCTTATCGCGCTTGCCGACGATCGTTTGGGTCGCAACCTTGATAAGATGCGTCGCATTCGGGTAGTTTTGCCCGATCGTGCCGTCGCTAGCCGCACCTGCAACGTTGAAGTAGCGCAAAATTCCATATTTAAAATTCGGATTTGCCGCCGCCGCGTCTTTTAGCACCCACTCGACCATCAGCTTGCTTCTGCCGTACGGATTGATCGGATTTTGCGGAGTTTCTTCGCTTACTTGCGGGATATCCGGCTCGCCGTAGGTCGCTGCCGTGGAGCTAAAGATAAAGTCTTTCACGCCGTATTTGTTCGCAAGCGCGATCAAATTCATCGCGTTTGCGGTGTTGTTTAGATAGTATTTTAGCGGATTTTGCGTGCTTTCAAAAACCTCGATAAACGCCGCAAAGTGAATGATCGCGTCAAACTTCTCGCGCTTAAAAAGCTTCTCGATCGCAGGGGTGTTTTCTAGGCTTTCCTGCACGAACTCAAACTCGCCTATCTTGCGAAGCGCCTCGATCGCCCGCATCGAGCCTTTGCAAAGATTATCCAGTATGACGACGTCGTGGCGGTTCGCTTCTAAAAGTGCCTTTGCGACGTGACTGCCGATGTATCCCGCGCCGCCGGTGATTAAAATTTTCATCTATTCTCCTTCGGATCAAATTTATCAAAATACGCGATTATAGCCCCTTAGATTAAATCGCTGGTCGCACGCGCAAAAATACGGGGAAGCGCGGCTTTTTCTCGCGGGTTAAATTTTGGTATTGATAGGTGATGATCGTGCCCACCTTAGGCGGATTTGCCCGCATTTCGTCGCTAAAGCCCGTGCCTACTTTAAATTTCGCCCCGCTACGTAGATCCACGCAGCTAAGCGAGCCCATCTTACCCTCGTTTTTGCCGTAGCCCGGATTGATTTTTACGACTTTGCAATCGCTATCGTGCGTCTTTTTGTATTTTAAAATTTTATCGCTGCGCCCGCTTTCATAAAGCGCGTTTGGATCGCGCAGCACGACCCCCTCGCCGCCAGAGGCGATGACGCGATCGAAATACGCCTGCACGTCGGCGTGCGTGCTTACCGGGGTTTGCTGTACGATGAGTAAATTTTGCGCGCCGCTTGAGGCGATAAAATTTCTTAAAATTTCCATCTTAGCGCTTAGGTTTTTCTGCTCCTTCGGCAGGTCAAACGCGTAAAATTTCACCCTGCTCCAGCGCTCATCGGGCACGCTTGCCGATACTATCGAGACGAGCTGCTCAAACTCTCCGCGCGCCGTATATAGCTCGCCGTCGACGAAAAACGGCGGAAAGCCCGCGCTCCAGCCCTCGGGGGCGTTTATGATCTTGCCGCGTCTGGAGCGCAGATTTTTGCCGTCCCAGATCGCGCGTACGCCGTCTAGCTTCTCGCTGATGACCCAGCCCGTGATATTCATGCCGGGGACGTACTCTTTAAGCAGCATCGGTTTAAATTTAGCCTCATCCGCGACCGCGCCGCAGACTAAAAATAGCGCACCCAAAACCGCGCCTTTTAAAATTTTAAAAATTTCACTTCGCATATGCCGCTAGCTCCCTTTCTATAAAGTCGCAAAAAACGGGCGTGTAGCTAATGCCCGCGCACTCTTTTTGCAAAAATTCGCCCATCACCGCGATATAATTTAGATAGTCGTCCTTGGTGATCTTGCCGCGCAAAAGCTCGTATTTTAAAAACAGCCAGTAGGTATTGAGCACGTCGGATCTGCAGTACTCGTCGATCTTGGCCTGTTCGCCTGCGTAATACAGCTGCAAGACCTGATCGCCGTGCACGTCGTATTTGCCCGGCAGGCCCACGCTGGCGCAGATATGATCGAGCTTGAGCCCGCGCACGGCGCCAAAATCGCTGATGTGATCGAGCAGATCCAGATGAAACCGCCCGTCGTAGCGGCTGCGGTAGTTCTCCCATTTGCTCTTGTTGTTATCGCGATCGTTCGTCTCAAAATACGCCGCGGCGCTTAGATCGTAGCACATCGCGCGCGCCATAATCATCGGCAGATCGAACCCGCGCCCGTTGAAGCTCACGAGGCGCGGATTAAAATCCTCGATGAAGGTTAGGAATTTTGCGATTTTATCGCGCTCGCTCTCGCCATCAAGCGTCGAGACGCGCAAAAATCTGCCGAATCCGTCCGCCATCACGGCGCTAATGCTAACGACGCGGTGAAAGCAGACGGGCAGGAATTCGCTGCCGGTTTTTTCTTTGAAAATCTCCATCGCCCTAAGCGAGAGCAATTTGTGGTTTAAAATTTTGCTTTTATCTGCATTAAAGATCGGTTGCTCGCCGTAAATTTTAAAATTTAGCGCGTTTAACGCGAGATCTTGCGCGGAATCTAAAGCGAGATTTTCGCCCTTTGAGCTTTGGGATGCGAAGCTTTGTAGCGCAGAGCTTTCCGCCGCAAAGCTCTGAGGCGCAGGGCTTCGGAGCGTGGAATTTTCTACCGCGGAGCCCTGTGCTGCGGAGCTTTGAGGCGCGGTATCGTCGTAGGTTAAATTTAGCGACGCGGAATTTTTGGGCGCTGTATTTTGCGACATGGAATTTTCGCTCACAGAATTTCCTTGCGCGGGATTTTCAGCGGAATTTTCACTCGCGAAGCTTTGAGACGCGACGTCTTGCTGCGTAAAGCTTTGAGGTGCAGAATTTTGCTCGGAATTTACAATTTTAGAATTCTGCTCCGCCGAATTTACGGCAAAATTTAAAGACGCGCTTTGCTTCTCGCTGTCGATCTTTTGCGAGAGCTGCGCGTCAAGAAGCTTTGCGAAGCTTTTTTTATCGAAAGGCTCGAAGCAGCCCGCGATCGCATCCTCGTCCAGCACCCGCACCAGCGCCGCTACGTCTGGGATCGTCTCGCAATCAAATACGCAGATGTAATCTTTCATTTTCTACCTTTAAATTTTGCGGCGCGCGTCAAATTTAGCCTTTTTGTACGCCGCTTATTCGGCCTTGCCCGCATCCCACGCGAGGATCGTCTTACCTTCGGCATCGGTCGCCACGTCGCCCATGCCCATGATGTTGTAGCCGCAGTCGACGTAGTGCACCTCGCCGGTCACGCCGCTGGCAAGGTCGCTGAGCAGGTACATCGCGCTGTTGCCGACGTCTTGCGTCGTGACATTGCGTTTTAGCGGCGCGTTGATCTCGTTGTAGCGCAAAATCATCCTAAAATCGCCTATTCCGCTTGCCGCAAGCGTTTTGATCGGGCCCGCGCTGATAGCGTTTACGCGGATACCGCGCGCGCCAAGATCGTGAGCGAGATAGCGCACGGAGCTTTCAAGAGCTGCTTTTGCGACGCCCATTACGTTGTAGTGAGGAACGAATTTCGGTCCGCCAAGATATGTAAGGGTTAGCACCGAGCCGCCCTCTTTTAGCACTGGAAGCACCGCACGCGTGAGGCTCAGTAGCGAATATACGCTCGTACCCATCGCGATATCAAAGGCTTCTTTACTCGTGTTTACAAACTCGCCCTCAAGAGCTTCTTTTGGCGCATAGGCCACTGCGTGCACGACGAAATCTATCTCGCCAAGATCCGCTTTAATACGATCCGCAAGGCCGTCTAGGTGAGCTTGGTTGTTTACGTCAAGCTCATAGACGAATTTGCTGCCAAACTCCTCCGCGATCGGCTCTACGCGTTTTTTTAGCGCGTCGTTTAGGTAGGTAAACGCCATCTGCGCACCCTGTGCGTGACAAGCTTCAGCGATGCCGTAAGCGATGGATTTGGCGTTAGCGACGCCGACGATGAGACCCCTTTTTCCTTTTAAAATCATTATTTCTCCTTTAAAATTTGCTTGGCTTTTGAGCGCCTTTGAATGAGTTTTGATTTTGCTCCCTGCGACAGGCTACATGCCTAGTCTCGGTCGCAAAATCTGCAACAACATTCAAATCCATCTTAAAATCCTTCGCAATTTGACTTAAAATTCTACAAATTAAAATTCGCAAAATCTCGCGAAACGCCAAATTTTAAACGCAATTCGATAGCGGCAGTATCGTGAGATGTATTTTAATGTTGTGCAGAAATTTTAAATCAAGACTAGGCGCATAGCCTGTCGCGGACTTAAAATTTCAAACTCATTAAAAGACGCTCACGAGACGACGCGTATAAGCTCCAAAAACTTCGATGCGTCCCAGCTCGCCGTCCCCACTAGCACCCCATCGCAACCTCTTATCGCGCAAATTTTTGCGATATTTTCAGCATTCACGCTGCCGCCGTAAAGCAGCGGCGCGGAGCTTTTAGCACGCAAGAAATTTAGCATTCTTTCGATCTGCTCACGCTGCGCGCTTCTGCCCGTGCCGATCGCCCAGACGGGCTCGTAGGCTAGTACTAAGCTCGGATATTTCAGATCGATACCCTCAAGCTGTGTCGCTACAAACTCCTCGCTGCGGTTTTGCGCAAATGCCGCCTCCTCCTCGCCGACGCAAAAAACGATGCGCCAGCCCTGCGCTGCGGCAAAACCGAATTTCTCTCTTATCAGCTCCGCGCTCTCGCCCAAAATGGCGCGCCGCTCGCTGTGACCGATAAGAACGGTTTTGATGTCAAATTCCACCAGCATATCGCCGCCGATCTCGCCCGTAAAGCTACCGTGCGCGGCAGGATAGAAATTTTGCGCGCCTTGGATGAAATTTTTCGCCCCCGCACAAAATGCGCTAGCGGGAGGAAAAACCAAAATTTCATCTTCGCGCGAAATTAGGCCCGCCAAGCCTTCATCTAAAGCCTTAGCGTACCGCTCAAAACTAGCGCGAGTATGGTTGCATTTAAGATTCGCCGCTAGTATCATCGCAGCTCCGTTTTAGCAGTAAGCACTCGCACGCCCGGCAGCTCCTTGCCCTCGATGAGTTCTAAGCTCGCGCCGCCTCCGGTAGAAATAAAAGTCATATCATCGGCGTTGCCCGCGCGTTCGACGACATCTGCAGTATCGCCGCCGCCCACTACGGTCGTGGCGTCGCTATCTGCGATCGCGTGCGATATATGCAGGCTGCCGCGAGCGAATTTATCGATCTCAAAAACCCCCATCGGTCCGTTCCACCAGATCGTTTGTGCATCGTCTAAGGCTTCTTTAAAAAGCGCTACGGTCGCAGGTCCGATATCTAGCCCCATCCAATCGCTTGGAATTTCTTGGACGGTAACCTTTTTTGTAACGGCATCTTGCGAGCATTGCGGAGCTGCGACGGCATCGACGGGGATATAAATTTTAACCCCAAGCTCGCGAGCATTGCGGAGAATATTTTTTGCTTCCTCGATTAGATCCTCTTCGAGCAAAGATTTGCCGATGTCATATCCGACGGCTTTTAAAAATGTAAACGCCATGCCGCCTCCGATGATGAGCTTATCGACTTTAGGAAGTAAATTTTTAAGCGCCTGAAGCTTGCCGCTTACTTTGCTGCCACCCGTTACGGCTACGAAAGGACGCGCAGGATCTTTAATAAGGTCTTTGGCGAATTTTATCTCTTTTAGCAATAAAAATCCCGCCGCCTTATGCGCCTCATCGTAGAATTTCGTAATCGCCTCTACCGAAGCATGCGCGCGGTGGCATACGCCAAAAGCATCGTTGATATAAAATTCCGCGTAGCTCGCAAGCCTCTTAGCTAGTGCTTCGTCATTTTTGCTCTCGCCCTTTTCGAAGCGCAGATTATCTAGTAGAAGCACTTCGCCCTTTTTAAGCGAATTTACCGCAGCTCCAGCTTCCTCGCCCGCGACATCAGAGACAAATTTTATCTCGCGTTCCAAAAGCCTAGATAGCCTCTTTACCACAGGCTTTAGGCTAAGTCTTTCTTCGTATCCGTTTTTCGGGCGTCCTAAGTGGCTGGCTAAAATTACCGCGCAGCCCTCGTCTAAGCAATATTTAATCGTAGGGATAGACGAACGGATGCGACGATCGTCCGTAATATTGCAAAACTCATCCATCGGCACGTTAAAATCGCACCTGATAAAAACGCGCGCGCCGTCTTTGAATTTCAAATCTTTAATCGAAAGAATTTCACCCATCTTATTTCCTTCTTTTTGCCGCATATAAGGCTAAATCGATGAGGCGCTCGCTATATCCCCACTCGTTGTCATACCAGCTCATCACTTTTATAAGATTACCGTCAATTACCTGCGTGCAGTCGCTAGCTACGATGCTGGAGTATTCTGAAGTACAAAAATCGCTGCTGACACGGCTATCGTCGTCTACGAGCAAAATTCCTTTCATCTCTTTAGAGGCATAGCGGCGGAAAATTTCATTTAGCTCCTCAGCACTCGTCTGTTTACGCGTTAGCACCGTTAGATCAACCATCGAAACGTTAGCCACCGGCACGCGCACCGATTGTCCGTGCATCTTACCGTTTAGCTGCGGAAGTACCTTACTAATCGCTTTTGCCGCACCCGTCGTAGTCGGAGCGATATTAAGAGCCGCGGCGCGTGAACGGCGAAAATCCTTGGCTTTTACATCGACTAGACTCTGTCCATGTGTATAAGCGTGAATGGTCGTCATCAGACCCTTTTCGATACCAAGCTCATCGTCTAGAATTTTTGCAATCGGAGCTAGGCCGTTAGTGGTGCAGCTAGCGTTTGAGATGACGCGCTGTCCTGCATAAGCGCCCTCATTAACGCCGATTACGAAAGTAGGCGTATCATCCTTGGCAGGCGCGCTCATTACGACTACGCCGATACCGTTATCTATGAACGGCTTGCATTTTTCACTCGTTAAAAACGCACCCGTACATTCAAGCACAGCTTCTGCACCATCGCCCGCAAAATCAAGCTCCGCAGGCTCTCTGGTGGAATAGACGCGGATCTTTTTGCCGTCTACGGCTATGCATTCGTCGCTTAGAATTTCTACTTTTTTACGAAATTCGCCGTGAACCGTGTCGTATTGAAGCAGGTATCTCGTAAGCTCGCGCTTAGCGGTATCGTTGATCGCCACAAGCTCCACATCGTCCCTGCTTAGCGCAATTCTAGCCGCGCACCTACCGATCCTTCCAAAGCCGTTAATTGCGATTTTTACTGCCATAAGGTTCTCCTTATTTGGGATGTTTTCAGCTAGAATTTTACTAAATTTGGGTTAATCTTTGATTAAATAAAAAGTCGCGAAATCTAGGATTTACTTTTTGGCTATATAATTCGCGAACTTTTTTTAAAGGAGAAAAAATGAGACGAATTGTATTCTCATCATTAGCGGCAATCGCGATTTTAAGCGGATGCAACCAACCTAAGGCCGATACGGCTCCGCAGCAAAAGCAAGAGTCCGTAGCGCACACGATCGTATTTCTACTCGGAGATACCGGAGATAAGCGCATCAGCCTTAGCTCGAACGATATGTTCGCAACGGGCGTGTTAACCGATGAAAAGGGTAAAAAGCATAATCTCAAACGCGCGGCTTCCGCAAGCGGTATAATGCTTACGAACGCCGAAGGCATCGAGCTTCTTTTCAAACGCGGAGAGGGAGTGTATACACCGGGAAAAGGCAAGAAGGATATTCCGGTAACCTACACCGAGCACGAGCACAAAAGCGGCGAAATGATGTAGCCGCGGCGGGGTTAAATTTAAGCGCCCGCAAAAGCGAATTAAATTTAACCCCTTATTTCTGCTTCTTTATCCGTAGCAAAATTTAACTCTCGTTTCGACCTCTTTGATCTGCGCTAAAATTTAACCTTTTATTTTCGCTTCTTTCATCTACACAAATTGAGCTTTTTTGCGAATTTAAGTTTGTGCTCACTGAAAGCAAGCTCCGCAAGCCCGAAATCCCTAAATTTTACAAAATACCCATTTGATCTGCGCTTTACCAGCGAATTTCTTGATCTTCAACCGAATTTCACTTCAAATTCGCTAAACTGCGCTGAAATTTTAGCAGACCGGTGCAAATACGGCGTAAAATAGATCATTTAGCGAGATTGCCGCATGGATAGCATTAAATTTTACCTAAACGATTACGAAATTGAGGGCGAAAGCTTTACCGAAGTCGTCGTTGCGATAAACGGCGAGCCTCTGCTTGAGCTGATTAAGCGGTGCGAGCAAAGCTTTGCGGCGAAAGAGGGGCAAGCTAGCATCGCGGGAGACTACGCCTACTTAAACTTGATCGATTTTGAGGAGCTATTTTTACGTGCAGCGCTTGAGGCTGATTTGGCACAAGATGAGCGAAATGCCGTCCTACTGGGCTGTCCGTGCGGGATCTGGGACTGCTGGTATCTCGCGCTTAGGGTTAAATTTGAAACAGAGACGGTTAAGCTTTACGAGTTTAAAAACCCGCGCCGCAGAGATTGGCAGTATGGGCTTGAGTTTAAATTTGACCGCGTGAGCTTTGTGAGCGAAATTTCTAAAATTGCCTCTTTTAATAAGCTCTAAAATTCGCAAATTTAACGGCGCGCTCGAAACTGTGCCGAAACAAACCTATCTTTGCCTCGGCAAAATTTAGCTTTGAGACGATGAGGGCGCCGCGAAAGCTCATAAGATTAAAATTTTCGCCTTGCCGCTTCGCAAAACCTCCAGCAAAATATCATAAAATTTGCCCAGCCTTAGTTTTAAAATTCCGCCACTTTTGATGACGACTAAGATCCGTCCGCCCCGCTCGCCAAGCGCGTCGTAGAGCGCATCTAAATTTGCGACATATTCGGGCTTAAAATCCAGCGCCGCGGCAAACAACGCGAAAATTTGATCTTTGCGCCTAATCTTTGCGCCGTCGATGATGATCTTTGGGGCGCTGCGCGTTTTAAAATTTAAACTCATTGCACGCGCTCGAAGCTTTCGTAATGATCGGCGGTGTAAAAGATCAGCCCGTCATTTGAAAATATTAGCCGCTTCGCGCCGCGTGGGCCGCCGCGATACTCGATGTCGCACTCGCGCCAGATCCGCCCCTTTTTATCAGGCAACCTGCGCTCGAAATTGCCGAAACGATCGCCGCCTATACTCTTGCCGCGCGCGTATCGCCACAGATCGCCGCCCTGCCAGCCAAGCTCGCCCGCCTGCTTTTTCGTGATAAAATTTTGCGGCAAAGAGCCCGTACGGCGGATATGGGCGCTCACGCACTCCCTGCTTATGCAGGGCTCGTCCGCGAGCTGATTTTTAGAATTTGCGTCTGGATTTTGCGAGTGCGAAGCTTCATAATCTGCGCTGCGCCACCTGTGGACATCCGCATCATCTTTAGAATTTGTCACGGCGAGCTCGTTTTCTCGCGGATGAGATTTTAAATCTCCTAGGTCTGCCCCGCGCCCTGCCCCGCCGTCTGCGCTTCCTGCGCCGCTCTCATCTTTTGCGCCGGCGCCACTTGCAGGATTTTGTGAGCTTGAAATTTTACGATCGGTGCTGCGTTTTGTATTTTGCTCGCCGCTTTTACGAGAAGCAGCATCCAGGGTTTTGGAGGTAAAAACCCCTTCATCTTTAGCCGCAGAGCCGCGCGAATTGGAGATGAAATTTAGCGCCAAAAGAAGTGCTGCGAAAATTACGAGCGGGATCAGCTTTTTTGCCACCGCTAGCCTCTTTTGCGCGTGGCAAAGCGAAAATATAGCACGATCGCCGCTACTATCGCGCCTAGAGCCAGCGGAGCGATCCACGGCGCATCCTTGACATGCGCATAGAGCTCACGCACGAAATCACCCGCGTAGTAGCTCAGTAACCCCACCACAAGCGCCCAAATGAGCGAGCTTACGGCATTGATGACACTAAATTTTAAAAACGAATATTTTGTGATGCCGATCGCGATCGGTACGAGGGTTTTGAGGCCGTAGATGAATTTTTTGATTAAAATTATGCGGTCGCCGTATTTACGAAACAAAATCTGCGCCAGAGCGAGGTTTCGGCGCTGTTTGCGCAGATATGGCATGATCTCTTTTTTATTGTAGCGGCTTACTAAAAACAGCCCCGAATCGCCTATGAAGTTCGATATGCAGGCGATTACGATGCATAAGACGATATTGAGCTCGCCGGCCGAGCTTAGCACGCCCGCTGCCGCAAGCGCCAAAAATCCTCCGCCCAGCGAATACAAAAACAGTATCATATACCCCCACGTATGGAGGTTTGCAAACATCGATTCCATCGAATCCTTTCATTAGATCGTATAAAATTCTATAAATTTTAACTAAAGCAACTTTAAAATTCGGCGCGAAAACTTCACTATAACGTCCCACGACGCCACTTGATTTTGCTGTGACATTAAATTTAAAATTCCGCGCAGCTGTCGCAAAATACAAAATTTCGCCGCAAAATATCAAGCGAAATTCTAAAATAAAATTTCTAGACATCAAGCAAAATCTCCGCAAAATTTAGCGATAAAATTTTGCCAATTCTAAATTTAATGACAAAATTTCGACTTCTTTAGAATTAAAAGTAACTTGCGAATTACGCAGGATCTACGCGATATCTTCAAATGCCTCCCATCCCGCGAATTGCAATAAAATTACGCACCCAAGTCTATTATTCTGCAGAAATTACGCGAGCAAAATTCCAAGCTGCTAATAAAACGCCCATAAAGCAAAATTTTTCGCTAAGCTATGCGCCTTAGCATCTTTAGCTAAATTTTACTCATCTGCGCCGATTACTCGCATCAAAAGTGCATAGCCCTCAGTATTTGGATCAAAAGCGCGGTCATTTTTGGTCTCCAGCACCGAGCCGCCTAGGCTCACGCCAGCGAATAATCCGCCCTTGTTCGTAAAGACGTACATATCCTGATTTAGCACGTCTAAAGAGCCAGAATCGGCGCTGTAGTTACCCGCAACCGCCGTAGCGTCGCCCGAAAGCGTGATTTGGGAATTTCGCATTTTTTGGATTACATCGTCATGCATTACGAAAATGACTAGATAATTATCCTCATAGCCGATCTGAAGTCCTACGCTGGCGCTACTGATCTCCGCGCCGCTAACGCTGTGCGCGCCGTCGTTATTGTAGATGATGATCCCCTCGCCGTACATTCCGCCTATGATGAAGCCCAGCTTTTTGACGCTCGGAAATATCACTATCGCGCGGGCTTGTTGTGCTAGATATTTGTACTGCGAGTTTGTGCGCATTACCGACGAATAGGCGCTTGCGCTGTTGATGATGAGCTCATCATCGGCAAATGCCGCGTTAAAAAGCAAAAATAAAGCGATTATAAATTTTTTCATTTCATACTCCTTATTTGGCTATCTCGACCGCGCGAAGCTCGCGTATGACGTTAACCTTGATCTCGCCCGGGAATTGAACCTTATCTTGGATCTCCGAAGCGATCTCTTTAGCGACCAAAACCGCCTCGTCATCGTTCATAAGCTTGGCGTTTGCGATGACGCGGATCTCCCGACCTGCGTTGATCGCATAGGCCTGCTTGACGCCCGTTTTACTCATCGCGATCGCTTCGATGTCGCTAACGCGTTTTAGATAGCTCTCTAGCACCTCTCGTCTGGCGCCCGGGCGCGCGGCACTTAGCGCGTCTGCGGCACAGACTGCGGCGCTTTCTACGCTTGTGGCCTCCTCGTGGCCGTGGTGGGCGTAGATCGCGTTTATAACTACCGGATGCTCTTTGTAGCGGCGGCAAACTTCGGCGCCAAGATCTACGTGCGAACCCTCGTACTCGTGAGTTAGCGCCTTACCGATATCGTGAAGTAGGCCCGCTCGCTTGGCCAGCTTTTGATCTCCGCCCGTTTCCGCGGCGATGATACCCGCAAGATGCGCGACCTCAAGGCTGTGCGCAAGGGCGTTCTGTCCGTAGCTGGCGCGAAATTTAAGCTTGCCGATGAGTTTTAAAATTTCGGGGTGAATTTTGCTAAGACCCAGATCCATTACAATATTTTCGCCCTCTTCGGCGATACTAGCTTCAAATTCATCGCTTACTTTTTTGTAGATGTCCTCGATGCGCGCAGGTTGGATTCTGCCGTCCTCGATAAGAGTTTCGATGACGCGAACCGCGATGGCGCGGCGGTAGAGATTATGTGAGCTTACGATGATCGCATTTGGGGTATCGTCGATGATGACGTCCACGCCCAGGGTCATCTCAAGCGCCTTTATATTGCGCCCCTCTTTGCCGATGATACGGCCCTTGAGCTCGTCGTTTTTGATATTTACGACGTTGATAAGCCGCTCTGCGGCAAACTCACCCGCGAAGCGCGACGTAGCCTGCGCCAAAATATAGTTCGCTTTTTTTCGCGCCTCTTTTTTGGCTTCCTCTTCGTATTTTCGCACGATGTGAGCGATGTCAGTGCGACTTTGCTCCTCGACCTTCTTAAGCACCTGTGCGCGCGCTTCGTCCTGCGTAAAGCCCGCCACACGCTCTAAAACTTTAAGCGCTTCGGAGAGCTTCTCTTCATAGCTCTTCTTTAAATTCGAGCCCTCTTCGTAGAGGAATTTCGCCTCTTTTTTGGCGCTTTCGAGTTCTTTTTTGCTGTCTTTTAAAATTTCTTGCTCGGTTAGAAGCGCGCGCTCCTTTTTGCCGAGCTCGTCAAATTTAACGTTAAATTCCTTCTGCAGTTTGCTTGATTTGTCGTCGTATTTTTTCTTCGCTTCAAACTCCGCTTCCTGCACCGAAATTTTAGAATTTCGCAAGATGCCCTCGGCTTCAAATTCTATAGCTTTGGCTTTAGCTTTGGCTTGTTCTACAAAAAAATCGTAATTGGCGTTATTGATCTTTCTAGCTACTAAGTATCCTATGCCAGCGCCCACCGCAAGAGCGCACAAGGCGATTAAAATCTCTATCATACTTTCCTCTTTTTAGGTAATTTTGGCTCGGAGTTATATAAAAATCGCCCTTTACGTCGTGATCAAACGATAAAATTTCGCTGCAAAAGCAGTCTTTTATACTCACGAACGCGATTGCGGGCTTAAACTTAAGACCTGAAAAAAACATATCGTAAAATCCTTTCCCATGTCCTATTCTAGCCATTGCGCCATCCACTCCGATAGCTGGAACCACGGCTAGATCGACCTTTTTAAAATATCCGTTTTGTGGAAGCGTCTGCCGCAGCCCAAAGCGTGAAATTTTAAAAGGCTGGCGCAATCTTACCATTTTTAAGCTAATATCCACCATAAACGGAACGTAAAATTCGCAGCTTTTTGATAGCTTTTTTCTTAAAATCAAAACGTTCGGCTCATAGCTCATCGGCAAAAATATTAAAATTTTACGTGCTTTTAAAAATTTTATCAGCCGCTCTAGCCGCCATAAAAGTGCGTAATGCTCGCATCTAGCCGCGCGCGCGGCGTGAGATTTTAGACGCGATTTGCAAATTTTTCTAAATTCATTCTTTTGCATAGCTTAAGCCTTTTATAAAATTTTAACGCTTATTTTAGCTAGTTTTTGTATAATCTTGCGATTAAATTTTAAGGTTTATTATGAAATTTCGTTTTTTTCTAGCGCTTTTTACGGCTGTTTTATTTCTTGCGGGTTGCGGCGATGATGAGGATAAAAAATCAAGCGATACCCCGACCGAGGCCAACACCACGCAGCCACAGCCCGAAACTGAAGCCGTGATCCAAGTCGATTATACCGCTCCTTTTACACTTCAGCTTAATAACGGCAAAATTTTAAATATGCAAAAGACAAAGCAAGGCTTTCGAATCGATAATAACTCCACCGTGACGCTATTTGCATTTTTTACGCCGTGGTGCGACGCCTGTGCCGTGCAAGTAAGCGCACTAAATGCCGCCAAACAAGCCTACTCAGGCAAGCTTGACATAATCGGCGTGATGATCGGTGATGCAAATTTAGACGATGCAAAAAATTATGCAAGCGCACACGAAGTAAATTACGCGATCGCTTACGGCGAAGGGACGGATTTTTTTACAAAGGCGCTAGGCGGCATAAACGAAGTGCCGTATATGGCGATATACGATGAAAAAGGCGAGTTTAGCGCGCAGTATTTCGGGCTGATGCCGGAAGAAATTTTAATGACCGAATTGGAGAAAATTTTCTGATGTTCGAATTTTTTAAAAAAGGGCTTAGCAAGACCATAGACGCGATGCGAGGCGCGAAAAGCGAAGATAAAATTTCAAAAGAAATCCTAGAAGAGATGCTGCTTGAAGCCGACGTAGGCTACGAGCTTGTGGAGGAAATTTTAGAAAAACTGCCCGCAAAAAAGCTGATCGCCAAAGACGATCTCAAGGGCGTTTTAAAGAGCTATTTCGATTATGAGATCGCTAAAGCCACAGAAGAGAAGCCCTTCGTAGAGCTAATCATCGGCGTAAACGGCGCGGGCAAAACTACGACAACCGCGAAGCTTGCAAATTTATATAAAAATAGTGGCCAGAGCGTAATTTTAGGCGCATGCGACACCTTTCGCGCGGGCGCGGTCGAGCAATTAAAAAAATGGGCGCAGATCCTAAATCTACCGATCGTAGCGACCGCGCAGGGGCACGATCCCGCGGCCGTGGCGTTTGATACCGTAAGCTCGGCAAGTGCCAAGGGGATTGATCGCGTCCTGATCGACACCGCAGGACGTCTGCAAAACCAGAAAAATTTAGCCGCGGAGCTAAGCAAGATCGTGCGCATCTGCGACCGCGCAAAAAGCGGCGCGCCGCACCGTAAGATCATCGTGCTCGACGCCACTCAGGGCAATCACAGCGTCGCGCAAGCTAGGGCATTCAATGAGATCGTAAGGCTCGACGGCATCATCATCACGAAGCTCGACGGCACGCCCAAAGGCGGCGCACTTTTCGCCATAGCGCGCGAACTGCGGCTGCCGATACTTTTCGTCGGCGTGGGCGAGCGGATGGAGGATTTGGCGGAATTTAACTCGGATGAGTTCGTAGAGACGCTTGTGGAGGGAATTTACGCTTAAACTCTGCGTGTCTGCGTAAATTTATATTCATATTCTCGCCGAACAAGTTTAAATTTTACGCGCTGAAATGCTCGGCAAATTTTGCCGCTTTATTATCTTAGAATAAATTTTACTTATAATTTTACAATTTTCGTTTAGAATTTTATAAAATTTTCACTCACGTGCACTGCATAAAAAACCCGCTCACCCGCGTCCGCTCGCACCAAAACACATATAAAATCCCGCCGCTGCCGAAATATACCTCGCCGCCTTGCTCGCAGCTCGGAAGCTCGCTATCAAACTGCATCAAAAACTCCATTTTCTCGCCGCATATCGGACACGTCGGCACCAAGGCACCCTGTATCCACGAAGGCTCGCCGCCGATGCGCGCGAGATTTTGCCTGCTGTTTGACATCCCCCAGTCCTGAGCCGCCCAGCGCGCCGGCGTGGGCGCAAGTATTACTTCGCACTCCTTTATCGGCTCGTCCTGCACGTATTCGACCTGCGTCCTTTCGCCGATACGTCGCGGCATACCCTGCGCGTCATGCTCGTAAAAGACTACCTCGCCTTCGTTTATCTCTCTAACGTGAGCGGCGAGGATTAGGCGGGGTAGCGAGCGTACGGGCAAGTCGCGGGGCAGCGGATCAAGCGTGATGAGATGAAATAGCGGATTTTGCGCATCGCCGTCCGCCTCATCCAAAACTCCGCCTAGCTTACAACTTGCCTCACTGTCCTCAAACCGCCAGGTCGGATGGTGCTTCGCCAGATGCGCCGCATAGGGTGCGCCGAAGTAGCCGCGCGGAAAGATTATGTGATACACGCGCTGGCTGCAGTATCTTTTGAGCCTGAATTTCTCGTCGCCAAAGCAAATTTCATCGTTCGACGCTTTTTGTGATTTATCGGCGGCTGGCTTATTTGAGTTAAATTTAGAGCCGTGTTCAGCCGCGCACGCTTTAAAATTTTGGCTCGCTAGTGATTTTAACTCGCCAGCGTTAAATTTAACGGCGCTTGCCGCATCGCACGCTTCATCTAAATTTTTGCACGATATGTCGCACTCGTCCGCTTGCCGCGACGCTAAAGTACCGCCGCCCAGCTCGTTTGACATCTGCGATAGATCGCGCTCGCTCGTTTGGGATTGCCTTGCACCGCCGCATTCGTCCGCATCCATTTTTAAAATTTCATCCGCCGCTTTAACCGCGCCGTCTGCGTAAAATTTTGCCCGCTCAAAAGTAAATCCCACGGCCTCTAGCCAGTAGCCTATATATTCGAGCAAATCGCACGGGCGATCGAAAAAATCCTCCGCAAGCGCGAACTTGCAGGCAAATTTTACGTTTCGCGGATCGCGGGTTTGCAGCAGGCAGCTAAAAATTTTTCGCTTATCGTCTTCGCTCGTCTGCGGATCCGCAAGCCTCTCGCGCCAGATTTGCGAGCTCTCGTAACTAAGCCCGCGCCATGGATACTCCGCGTAATACGCGCTCTCGTTCGGCTGCAATTTAAAAAGCTCGCCCAGATACTGGTGCAAAAACGGCGCGAACTCGAGACTTGCCATGGCGATGACCTCTTCGGCGTTTTTCCAGCGTGCGCTTTTTTCATCTCTGTCGCGTTGCCGCGCGCTTTTGCTCCTGCATTCGTCCGAGCGCGCCGAGCGTGCATTCTCTCCCGTCTGTGCCGCGCTTTCGTCCTGCTTCGTTTCGCGCTCTTCTGCCGCCTCTTCTCGCAAAATTTCAACCGCCGTAGTGATCAAAGCTTTAAAATCCTCCTCGCCCACGTAGCCCATAGCGTCCTTTAGCAGCGTGCCGCCCTCTTGCCGCCCGCGCAGCAGGTTGTCCGCTAGCGTAAAATACGCCGCCGCATCCCCTTGCAGCCGCCAAAACCTCTCGTATAAATCAGGCACTCTAAAGCCGTCGCGCTCAAAATCTCGCGCCAGATTTAGCGCCTCGTCTCGTTTATCCATCTTATTTCCTTTTGCGATTTTATTTTGATAATTTTAGCGTAAATTTAGGTTAAAATTTTGAAGGCGACTTATTTTATATCTCAAAATTCCAGTAAAAAATATGTGAGATTAAATTCGGCGACGAATTAAAATTTAGAAGTGTGCCGAGCCCCGTAGAGCCCGGCTAAATTTTAAAATAGCTCTTAAATTTAAAAACTATCGTCTCTTTTTTCAAAGATCAGATGCAGCACGTAGGTCACGGCGAAGGTCAAGGTGCTAGGCACGATCCAGCCGAGCATCGAATCGTAAAACGGCATCATCTTCACAAACGACGTCACAAGCGGCACCGAAATCCCCAAAATATCAAGTCCGTTTATGACGCCCTCGACGACGCAAACATAGACGCAGGCGCGGTAAATCAGCTTGCTCGAATCGATCCACGGATTAATCAGCGAGAGGATTATCAGCATGATCGAGATCGGATAGATGGCGACGAGGACCGGGATGGAACCTTTGATGATGGTCGTAAGGCCGAAATTTGCGACTCCAAAGCCGATCACGCACCAAGCGATCGCCCAGGTTTTGTATTTGATCTTGCCTTTCGTAAGCTCCTCGAAGTATTCGCTAGCCGAGCTTATAAGACCCAGCGTCGTGGTGATGCAGGCTAGAAAAAACGCACTGCCTAGGATCACGACGCCAATTCTTCCAAAATAATGATCGCTTACTCGCGACAGAAGCTCCGCTCCGTTGATATTCGGCGTATCCTTGAAAAGCTCCGCAGAAGTCGCGCCCAGATAGCCCAGCATGAAATATATTGTCATCAGTATGACGCCCGACATCATTCCTGCTTTTATCGTGGAGGTTACAAGGTGCTTTTCGTCGCTCACGCCGGTTGCTTTAATGGCGTTAATTACGATGATTCCAAATGCCAGCGATGCAAGCGCATCCATCGTCTGATAGCCCTCTACGAAGCCCTTTGCTGCGGCATGATCAACGTACTCGCCGCTAGGGGCGACGAAGCTTCCGATAGGAAACAAAAATCCCGCGCCGAAAAGCAGCAAAATAAGCGCTAAAAGTATCGGCGTGAGGTATTTTCCTAGCAGATCAACGAGCTTTGAAGGGTTCATACAGATATAATAGTTCAGCGCAAAATATGCCGCGGAATAAATAAATAACCAAATTTGAAGGCGATCTTCCGCAACAAAAGGCTTAATCGCGATATCAAAAGGCATATTCGCCGCACGCGGTATCGCAAAAAGCGGCCCAATAGTAAGATACAAAAGCGCGGTAAAAACGATCGCAAACACCGGATCTATGCGGCGTACCAGGCTCTGAAGCCCCTTGGCGCGCGCGATTCCCGCAACGCCCAGTACTGGCAGAAGCACTGCCGTAGCGCAAAAAAACATTATTGCGATATAAAAATTCTGCCCGGATTCCCTACCTAGACCTGGCGGAAAAATAAAATTTCCCGCACCGAAAAACATCGCAAATAGCGTAAGTGATATTGTCAGAAACTGGCTTCTACTAAGCTTGCCCTTCATCTTAAACCTTCTTTAAATAAAGTGAAATTTGTATTATAGC
>UQCL01000014.1 GCA_900539505.1 uncultured Campylobacter sp.
GGCATACGAGATGCAGCGTAGTCTCGTGGTCTCGGAGATGTGTATAAGAGACAGGTATTTAGTGATAAATTATATGCTCCCTACTTTTTCGTGATTTTATAGAGTAAATTTCCGATGCTTTGGATTATCTGCACGAGTACGATCAGAATTACGACGGTATATGCCATTATATCGGGACGGAAGCGCTGAAAGCCGTAGCGGATCGCCACATCGCCGAGCCCGCCGCCGCCGACAGTGCCCGCCATAGCCGTAAATCCGATGATGACGATGAGCGTCAGAGTAATCGCGCCGATGATACTAGGTAGTGCCTCGACGAACATTACGCGAAAGATTATCTGCGTCTTGCTCGCGCCGAAGCTCTTCGCGGCCTCGATCACGCCGCTATCGACCTCCAGCAGCGCGCTTTCGATGAGGCGAGCGATAAAGGGCGCCGAGCCGATAGTAAGCGGCACGATCGCCGCGGTGGTGCCGATGCTCGCGCCTACAAGAAGCTTCGTAAGTGGAAAGAGCACGATCAGCAAAATTATAAACGGAAAGCTTCGCAGCGTGTTTATCACGACGTCCAGCACGGCGTAAACGATGCGGTTTTCGCAAAGTCCGCCGCGACGCGCAAGGATGAGCACGATCGCAAGCACGAGCCCCAAAATAAACGCCAAAGCCGTGCTTACGAAGGTCATATACAGCGTCTCCAGCGTCGCGTTTAGTAGCAGCTTCGGAATCACTCCGCTAAAAAAATTTTGTATCCACTCTATCATTTATGTCCTTTCATTTTGTGCCTGTTTGCGCTATATTGGGCTTTTCACCATTTTAAATTTTAAAATTGACGGCGCACGCAGGCCCGCTCATTGTATCAGCTTATAGCCTACGCCGCGGATAGCGTGGATGTAGCTGGGCGCCTTGGACGTTTCGCCAAGCTTTAAGCGGATGCGACCGATGATGACGTCGATGCTTTTGCTCGAGGATTCCTCGCTTATAGAGCTGCAGTTATAGATGAGCTCCTCACGGGTGATCGCGCCGCCTTCCTTTTTGATGAGATACGAAAGCACGTCGTATTCGGCGATGGTGAGCGAGAGGGGCTGTCCTTTGAAGCTGATGACGTGGCGGAAATCATCCACTTCGAGATCTTTTTT
Source organism: uncultured Campylobacter sp. (assembly GCA_900539505.1). GTDB lineage: Bacteria > Campylobacterota > Campylobacteria > Campylobacterales > Campylobacteraceae > Campylobacter_B. Next base: position 1,131 of record UQCL01000014.1, read on the forward strand.
AGGCTTGGCGGCGCGCTGGAGCGAGTTTATGTCGTAGCGCTCGATGTGGCGTTTGATGCGCGCCAAAAGCTCTTGCGGATTATAGGGCTTTGGCAGATAATCGTCCGCACCGAAGTCAAAAGCGTTGATCTTATCGGTCAGATCGTGGCGGGCACTCGAGATTATGATCGGTATATCGGTGTTTTTGCGGATCTCTTTGCAGACCTCAAGCCCGTCCATCCCAGGAAGCGTGAGGTCTAAAATCACGAGGTTGAAATTTTCTAAATTTAGCTTGGAAAGCCCCAAAAACGGATCGTCCGCGACGGTTACGTCAATATCGTATTGCTGCAGATATTCGCTTAAAATTTCGGCGAGTTCTAAATCGTCCTCTATCATTAAAATTTTAGTCATAAAAAACCTTTGAAATTTTGCGCGGATTATAACAAAATATAGTTTATATATTTTAAAGCGGCAAATTTAGGCGAAATTTTACAAAAATGAGGCGCGGCGGGGTAAAATTTTAAAATTTTTCAAAACCGGGCAAAATTTCAAAAATCAGCCCCAAAAATATGGTGGAATTTTGAAATTTAAAGAAGCAAAATCTGAAAAATTGACGAATTTGGGCTAAATTCGGCTAAATTTTGCCGATTTTTGCGTTTTTTTCTTAAAAAACTATTGTATTTTTTGCGAAACTATTGTAGAATACCGCCGAAACCACTTTATTTTAAAGGATTAGCATGAAAAAAGCTGATTTTATCCAAGTAGTTGCCGAGAAGGCAGGTCTTTCCAAAAAAGATACCGTTAAGGTAGTAGATTCTGCACTTGAGGCTATCAAAGAGCTTTTGGTAAAAGGTGATGACATAAGCTTCATCGGCTTCGGATCTTTCGGCATCGCAGAGCGTGCAGCTCGCGAGGGTAAAGTTCCTGGCACAAACAGAACTTACAAATCTCCTGCTACTAAAGTAGTAAAATTTAAAGTTGGCAAACAGCTAAAAGAGGCTGTTGCAGCTGCAAAAGGCAAGAAGAAAAAATAATTTTCTTGCTCCAAGCCCCGTCTTCGGGGCTTATCTTTTTTAAATTTATACAATCATAACTTTTCAAAATGCCCGAGTGGTGAAATTGGTAGACGCACCAGACTCAAAATCTGGCGAGGGCGACCTCGTGTCGGTTCGATTCCGACCTCGGGCACCATAAATATTCTTTAAATTTTATCCGTAATTTCAACCGCCTTTTGCAAATTTCAACTTGCTATAAAATTTTTTATACTATTATTACCGCGGTATTTCTTTAAAAGAGGCAATTATTTATGATACGTAAAATTCTTATCGCCAATCGCGGCGAGATCGCGGTTAGGATCATTAGAGCCTGCAGAGATTTGCATATTAAAAGCGTCGCGATCTACACCAAACCCGACGTTGATTGCTTACACGTAAAAATCGCCGATGAGGCCTACGAGGTAAGCACCGATGCGCTAAAAGGCTATCTGGACGCCAAAAAGATCGTCGAAGTCGCCAAAGAGTGCGGCGCCGACGCGATACATCCGGGATACGGCTTTTTGAGCGAGAATTTTGACTTTGCAAAGGAGGTGGAGGACGCGGGTATTATTTTCATCGGCCCAAAGCCCGACGTTATTCGCAAAATGGGCAACAAAAACATAGCTCGCTACTTGATGCGTAAAAACGGTATCCCGATCGTGCCGGGCACCGAGAAGCTAAATCACGAGAGTATGGATACGATCAAAAAATATGCGCGCGAGATCGGCTACCCTGTGATTTTAAAAGCTAGCGGCGGCGGCGGCGGACGCGGTATCCGCGAAGTGTGGGACGAAAAAGATATGGAGAGCGCCTACGATTCGTGCACGAGAGAGGCGAAGACCTTTTTTAACAACGATGAAATTTTTATGGAAAAACTAGTCGTCAAGCCGCGCCACATCGAGTTTCAGATCATCGGCGATAATTACGGCAACATCATTCACCTCTGTGAGCGCGATTGTTCTATCCAGCGCCGCCATCAAAAGATTATCGAGATCGCGCCGTGTCCATCGATAAGCGAGCATCTACGTAAGACGATGGGTACGACTGCAGTAGCTGCAGCAAAAGCGGTGAATTACACCAATGTCGGCACGGTGGAATTTCTACTCGATGATTACAACAACTTTTATTTTATGGAGATGAATACCCGTATCCAGGTCGAGCACGGCATTACCGAGGAAGTTACGGGCGTCGATCTTGTCGTGCGCCAGATCCGCATCGCAAACGGCGAAATTTTAGAGCTCGAGCAAAGCGATATTAAGCCGCACGGCTACGCGATAGAGGCGCGTATCACCTCCGAAAATGTCTGGAAAAATTTCACCCCCGTTCCCGGCACCGTTAGCGATTATTATCCAGCACTTGGTCCTTCCGTGCGCGTCGATAGCCACATCTACAAAGGTTATAAAATTCCGCCGTTTTACGACTCGCTTCTAGCCAAGCTAATCATCAAAACCACCGACTACGACCTAGCCGTTAATAAGCTAGAGCGCGCGCTGAAGGAGTTTCGCATCGAGGGAGTGCGCACCATCATTCCGTTTTTGCTTAGCATCAGCAAATCGCGCGAATTCCGGCTTGGCTTTTTCGATACGAGCTACGTAGAGAAAAATTTAGACAAAATTTTAGAAAACACCATCGACGATATGCAGCCGAATAAAAACGAAGCGATCGCCGCTATCATCGCTGCGATGCGCAAATCTGCGCGGATTTAGGAAAGAGCATGGATTTTTTAGATAGCCTAAAAGATATAAAAAAGGATATGCTTAAGGACAAGGCGGCAAGCTCCGCACCCAAAAAGCCCAAAAAACCTAATCCAAATCGCGACGAGTTTAAAGATATTTTTAAAGATGACGATTTGGGCTTGCAAAGCGGGGGCGTCCTAGACGGCGTCGCGGAGGAATTCGACGCAGCCAAAGAGAGCATCGCCGCACGCGAAAAGCGCCTCAAAGACGAGTTTTTAAAATACGTAGACGCGGCAAATATCAAAAAGCTGAATGACTGAAATTCCATTTTGTACGCTGGATTTTGCCTGCCCCTATCTAGGCGGCAGAACCGCACGCAGCGAGTATCTCTACATAAAAGACTGCGACTTCGAGTATAATTCAAACTTGGTACAGCACGGCTACCGCCGCTTCGGCAGGTATTTTCAAAAGCCCGTTTGCGCAGCCTGCGCGGAGTGCAAAAGCCTGCGCGTCGATGCTTTAAATTTTAAATTTAGCAGATCGCACCGCCGCGTCTATAAAAATAATCGCACGACCGCCTATGTATGGCAATCTCGCCCGCTTTTAAACGATGCGCGTTTGGAGCTTTTCGCGCTCTATCACGACTACATGCATCTAAAAAAGGGCTGGCCTGTGCAAGAGATCGATTTTGAGCGATATGATGAAATTTACGTCCAAGGCCACGGCGACTTCGGCAAAGAAATCTCTTACTACGGCGAGGATGGGCGGCTTATCTGCGTCGATCTCATCGATATCGTGGATGACGGCATCAGCTCGGTGTATTGCTACTACGATCCGTATCTGCCGCATCTAAGTCTGGGTAAATTTTCGCTTTTAAAACAGATCGAGTTCGCCCAAGATCTGGGGCTACGATGGATCTATCTGGGCTACGCGGTGAAGCAGTGCCCGAGCCTAGCGTATAAATTTAGCTACGAGCCGTATGAAATTTTAAACTCATACGTAGAGCTTGACGCCCCCGCCGTCTGGGAGGGGCGCACAGAGAAATAGGTTCTACGCGCGGACGCCCCGAAGCAGCTAGACAGACATACGCGCTGTGCGGTACGGTGCGTGAAAGGATAAGCTCCGCTCGCCCCCGCAGTCTATAAATACGTCGCGCGGTAGAGATCGTGCTGCCGCGTAGAATTCGGTCGCGCAGATGCGACGCGGTATGTAAAAACGCGCCTCGGCGTCAAATCTCGCGCTGAAATTTCGCGCCGCTCGGCCTGCAAAAATATCCGCGGTGATAAAATTTAAGGCGATAAAATTTAAAAGTAGAGCAGATGGATTTGCAAATTTTACGGCAGGCTCGGCATTTGTGTGTCGCAAGACGGTACACGCGGCTTTTGGGCGTACTTGGCTCTTGAGTGCGCGCGAAAAAGGGCGATTAGTTTCGGCACTGTAAAAACTAGTTTCGGTTCTTTAGCGGACACCGCCGCGCAAGCGGCGGAGCAAAAAAGAAAGCGGCTGATTCAGGGCAAATTTATCAGCTCGACTTTGTTTTCCAGCGATTTTGGGATTAATAAAACTTTGCCGTCGCTTGAGATATCCGCAGGTCTTTGCATCGCGCCGAGGTTTATTTTGCGTATCTGTCCGTTTGCATCGATACGCCAAATTTTACCGCTTAAAAGGTCCTCGCCCCAGTCGCTAATTAAAATTTCGCCGTTTTTTCCGCGCGCTATGCCGCAGAAAACCCCTTTCATATCGGCAAAGATCGAAATTTCGCGAGATTTTAGATCCATGCTTAGCACGCGCCCAGGAACCTTTCCGCTAAGATCGAAGGTGGTGATCAGAAGCTTGTCGCCTTTAGCCAAAAGTCCGTTTGGGCTGCCTAGCGATGGATCAATGCGCGCAAACTCATCCGCGGTGCGCGAGAGCAAGTCGATGCGCCAGATCGTCCCACGCGCGGGATCGCTTGCGAGCAAAACCTCGCTGCCGAGCGCTACGACGTCGTTTAAGGCCTGCGCTCCCTCGATTTTTAGATTAAAAACCTCCTGTCCTTTGCTAAAGCCCCTGATCGCGTCCAGATCGCACACGTAGAGCACGTCGCCGATCTGCGCCATTCCGCCAGGATTTACCAGATCGTCTATAAAATTGGTCTCAACGACGTTGGAATTTTTTACTATGCGGCTGATGAAGCCGTCGCGCTCTTGTGGATTTTCACTACTACCGCGGTTTGCGATATAAAAGGCGTCATCGGTAATGAGCGAACCACTAGGTGCGCTAAATCCGTCGATCTCTAGGGCAAAAAGCGCGCCCGCCAAGGCGCATGAAAGTAGAATTTTTTTCATAATCTCTCCTTGATCTCGCCAAAATTTTAAGAATTTTAAAATTTTTAAGGGAAGCGCCGAGTGCCGGGTTAAAATTTTAAAATTCGCAGCGAGCTTTAAGATGAGCGAAATTTAAACCCGCAGAGCAAATAAAAGCGCAATTTTAATTAAACAAGGCGGCTTGATCGGCAAAATTCTAGCGGGTTGGAAGGCCTTGCTTCGCGCGTCGCTTTTAATTTGATGCGTCGAAGCCGAAGTGAGTAGGTTTTGTGCGCTTTGGTTTACGCTGCCGCTCACGGAATTTAGCCGTGAAATTAGACAACATCTCGCGCGTAATTTCAAGCACCGTTGCATATGTAATTCATTTGCGGCTGTGTTCGTTTTGAAATTTAATTCTGCGAGTGGATATTTTTTGCAAACTGCCGCGTGATTTTGATGCGCAGACGGAGGTATCGCGTTTAAAGATGCCCCTCGCTTTAAAATTTGATTTAATTTGAACAAAGTGCGATTAAAATGCGATTTAAATTTTATGTACTGCGGGTGTAAATTTCGGTCGCAAAAAGAGAACCTGCCGCAAAAATTATTTAAAATTTGCAGTGCACAAAATACCTTTTGAAATTTAAAAACGAGCCCGAGACGCACTTCAAAAATTGATGCGCGAGATTTAGACGCCGAGTTTAAATCTCGCCGTCATAACTATTTCAAAATTTTAAGTACAAAATTCAAACCATACTGATACGCGCCTCGCACCGAAGCGCTACGCCTCAAAATTTAATATGTAAATTAAAACGGGCGTGAAATTATTGAGCGCCGAGGCTTTACGGGCTTTAAAATTTTAATACGCAGATTTAGGTCGAGAGGCACGCGTACAGCCAGTCGCAGCCGTACACTTGAATTTTAAATCGTAAAATTTAAATTGCAGAAATTAATGCGCGCGCCGAAGTGGGATCTGAAAATTTAAAACGCCCTTACCGGCTTAGATGCTAAAATCCTCGCCGAGGTAGAATTTACGGACGTTAGGATCGCTGGCTATCTCTTTTGCGGTGCCGCCGGCGAACAGCTCGCCGTCTTTGATGACGTAGGCGCGGTCGCAGATCGCAAGCGTCTCGCGGACGTTGTGATCGGTGATGAGCACGCCGATGCCAAGATTGCTTAAATCGCGCACGATGCTTTGGATGTCGCTAACGGCGATCGGATCGACGCCCGCAAACGGCTCATCTAAAAGTAGAAATTTCGGCGTTATCATTAGGCTTCGCGCGATTTCGCAGCGCCTGCGCTCGCCCCCGCTTAGGCTCACGCCTTTGCGCAATCTGATTGGCTCGATGTTGAGCAGATTTAGCATCTCATCGACCTTACGTGAGGCTTCGGCTTTATTTTTATAGGTAATCTCCGCGGCGAGCATTAAATTTTCCTCAACGCTAAGCTCCTTAAAGATGCTGCTTTCTTGTGGCAGGTAGCCGATGCCGAGCTTGGCGCGTTTGTGAAGCGGAACCTTTGCGATGCTGCTCTCATTAAGCAAGATATCGCCGCCGCTAGCGCTTATCAGCCCGCAGATCATATAAAACGTCGTGGTTTTGCCCGCGCCATTGGGCCCTAGCAGCCCTACAATCTCGCCATTGTAAAGTTCTAGCGAGATTCCTTTGATGATCGGCGTGCCTTTTATGGTTTTTTTAAGACCCCTGACTTCCAGTTTATGCATAGCTTACCTCGTATTTTCGCCCTTGCGCGTGTGGCGTGATCCTCACTACGCAAAAATCAAGCTCATATTTTTTAAGTAAATTTATCAAATTTTCATCCGCCCATTCGATCAGATGAAGCCCCTCTTCAAATAAATTTTCAAATAGTCCGTTTTTTAAAATCCCCTCACAGCCGCCGTTATAGATGTCGTAATGATAAATTTCGCCGTAGTTTTGCATGATCGAAAACGTAGGCGAGTTCACGTGCTCGTCTAACCCATGCGCCCGCACGATCGCACGCGCAAGCGTCGTTTTGCCGCTGGCAAGATCGCCGATGAGCAAGATTATGCCGCTTTTTGGCAGAGCCTGCACGAGGCGTGAAATTTCATCCTCGCCGCAGAGCAGTTCAAAGCTCTTGGACATACTTTGCCTGCTCGCTTTTGGGCGTATTTTTTGCGCTAGGAAAGGCTAAGACTTTAAAGCTTTGTTTTCTATCCAAAAAGCTTATCGTAATCACGTCGCCGATTTTAAGCTCTTTGGCGGGCTTTGCCATGACGCCGTTTACGGCTACGACGCCGCTTTTGCACATATCTTCGCTGATGGCGCGCCGCTTGGTGATATTTACTGCATTTAAAAATTTATCGATTCTCATAAGCGTGAGTTTAGCGATATTTGCCTTAAAAGCAACTATTAAACTATTTTTGGTAGAATTTCGCCAAATTTTACGTAAAGGATTTGAGATGGCAAAAGATGTAAAAAAGGTCGTTTTGGCGTATTCCGGAGGACTAGATACTAGCATTATTTTAAAGTGGCTCGGCGATACTTACGGCTGCGATGTGGTGACTTTCACCGCAGATATCGGTCAGAATGAGGATTTGGAGCCGATCAAAAACAAAGCTGTGAAACTGGGCATCAAAAAGGAAAATATCTTCGTAGAGGATCTGCGCGAGGAATTCGTGCGCGATTACGTATTTCCGATGTTTCGCGCAAACGCCGTTTATGAGGGCGAGTATCTTTTAGGCACATCGATCGCGCGCCCGTTGATCGCTAAAAAGCTAGTCGAAATCGCGAAAAAAACTGGCGCGGACGCCATAAGCCACGGTGCGACCGGCAAGGGTAACGATCAAGTCCGCTTCGAGCTTGGCGCATACGCGCTAAATCCCGATATTAAGGTAATTGCGCCGTGGAGGCTGTGGGATCTGAACTCTCGCGAGAAGCTTCTTGCTTACGCTAAGAAAAACGGCATCGACATCGCCTCAAAGCCAGGCAAATCGCCGTATTCAATGGATGCGAATATCCTTCATATCTCCTACGAGGGCTTGGTGTTGGAAGATCCCGCTCATGCGCCTGAGGAGGATATGTGGCGATGGACCGTAAGCCCTAAAAATGCGCCCGATAAGAGCGAGATCATCGAGATCGAATACAAACACGGCGATCCCGTAAAGCTAAACGGCAAGGCGCTTAAGCCGCACGAGATGCTGGCAGCACTTAACGAGCTCGGCGCTAAAAACGGCATCGGCAGGCTCGATCTAGTAGAAAATCGCTATGTCGGCATGAAGAGTCGCGGCTGCTACGAAACTCCAGGCGGCACGATCATGCTAAAGGCTCACCGCGCGATCGAGAGCATCACGCTAGATCGCGGCGCGGCGCATCTAAAAGACGATCTGATGCCGCGCTACGCCGAGCTCATCTACAACGGCTTTTGGTTCAGCCCGGAGCGCTTGCTGCTTCAAGAGCTGATAAATAAATCCCAAGAGCACGTAAACGGCAAGGTTAAGCTAGAGCTTTATAAGGGCAACGTGACCGTGCTGGGCAGGGAGAGCAAGAGCGATAGCTTGTTTAATACCGATTTTGTGACGTTTGAAGAGGATAAGGTCTTCAATCAAAAAGACGGCGACGGTTTTATCAAGCTAAGCGCGCTAAGATTTATCATCGCGGGCAAGAACGGACGCAAGCTTTAGATGAAATTTTGCCGCACGGCGGACGGGCAAATTTCACAAAACGAAATTTTAAACTTTATCGGAAAAATGCGAGCGGTTGCGGGCAAATTTCATAAAATTTCACGAAATTTTAGATCCGCCCGCGCCGCCCATAAAATTTTATAAATTTAAAGCTAAATTTAAAAGGATAATGGATGAAAATATTACTAATAAAAGACGTTAAGGGGCTCGGAAGGGCGGGCGAGGTAAAGGAGGTCAAGGACGGCTACGGCAATAACTTCTTAATCGGCAAAGGTTATGCCAAAGCCGCTACGACGGAGGTTTTGCGTAAATTTGAAGCGGATAAGAAAAAGCAAGCCGAGCTTGAAAAATACGAGGTCGCGAGCTTGCAGAAACTAGCCGAGGAGCTAGCTAAGATCCGCGTAAAGATCGTAAAGCAGACGGGCGAGAGCGGCGCGCTTTTTGGCTCGGTTACCAAAGATGAGATCGCAACCGCGTTAAAAGAGCAAAAGGGGATCGAAATCGATAAGAAAATTTTAGAGACCGAAGCCATCAAAACGACCGGGATCTACGACGTAAATGCCAAGCTAAAGCACGGTATAAGCGCTAAATTTGAGATAGAGGTGGCTAGTGTTTGAAGCGACTACCATTTTAGCCTACAAAGGCGCGAAGGCCTCTGTCATCGGCGGCGACGGGCAGGTTACGTTCGGAAACACCGTCTTAAAGGGCAATGCGACTAAAATTCGAAAAATCGGCAAAGAGGGTAACGTCTTGGCAGGCTTTGCGGGCAGCACCGCCGATGCGTTTAATCTTTTTGATATGTTTGAGAAGTGCTTAGATGGCGCAAAGGGCGATCTTTTAAGAGCCGTGATAGAATTTAGCAAGCAGTGGCGCAAGGATAAGTATCTGCGAAAGCTCGAAGCGATGATGCTGGTGCTGGACCGCAAAAATATCTTTCTGCTTAGCGGCACGGGCGACGTGGTAGAGCCGGATGACGGCAAGATCGCGGCGATCGGAAGCGGTGGGAATTACGCTCTTAGCGCGGCGCGGGCTTTGGATAAATTTGCAAGCTTAGACGAAGAGGAGCTCGTAAAGCAAAGCCTTAAGATCGCGGGCGAGATTTGCATTTACACGAACGAAAACATCAAAACATACGCAATTTGGGACGAAAAGAGATGATGACGCCACGAGAGATTGTAGAAAAATTAGACGAATATATAATCGGACAAAATAGCGCCAAACGCACGATAGCGGTGGCTTTGCGAAATCGCTACCGCAGAATGGCGCTTGAAGATGAGATGAAAAACGAGGTGATGCCCAAAAACATCCTAATGATCGGATCTACCGGCGTAGGTAAGACCGAGATCGCGCGCAGGCTTTCGAAGATGTTTGGGCTTCCTTTTATTAAGGTCGAGGCGAGCAAATACACCGAAGTAGGCTTCGTGGGGCGCGACGTGGAGAGCATGGTGCGCGATCTGGCTGCTGCGTCGGTAAATTTAGTGCGCGGCGAGGAATTTGAAAAAAACAAAGACAAGATCGATGATTACATCAAGCGTAAAATTTTAGAAAAAGTCCTTCCGCCGCTTCCGCGCGGAGCGAGCGAGGAGAAGGTCGCAGATTACGAAAAAAGCTATGAAAAGATGGCGGCCAAGCTCGAGCGCGGCGATCTGGACGATCTTAGCATCGAGATCGAAGTGAGCGAAAATGCGCTTGAATCAAATCCGAATTTGCCGCCCGAGATGGCGAATATGCAGGAAAGCTTCATAAAGGTAATCGGAATTTCGACGCGCAAAAGCAAGAAAGAGATGAAGGTAAAAGACGCCAAGGTTGCCCTTAAAAGCGAAGCTAGCGAGAAAGTTCTCGATATGGAGAGCATCAAAGCCGAAGCCGTTAGGCGTGCGCAAAACGAGGGCATCATCTTTATCGACGAGATCGATAAGGTGGCGGTCTCAAGCGGCAATAGCGGCAGGCAGGATCCGAGCAAAGAGGGCGTGCAGCGCGATCTGCTTCCGATCGTGGAGGGTAGTAGCGTAAGCACGAAATTCGGCAATATCGACACCGATCACATCCTTTTTATCGCCGCGGGCGCCTTTCATATCAGCAAGCCGAGCGATCTCATACCTGAGCTTCAGGGGCGCTTCCCGCTTCGCGTCGAGCTTGATAGCTTAGACGAGGCGGCGCTGTGTGAAATTTTAACGAAGCCAAAAAATTCGCTTCTTAAGCAGTACTCGGCGCTTTTAAAGACCGAGGGCGTGGAGCTGGAATTTAGCGAGGACGGGGTCAAAGCGATCGCGAAATTTGCGGCAAGTACGAACGAAAAGGTCGAGGACATCGGCGCTAGAAGGCTACATACGATAATGGAAAAGGTGCTTGAGGATATCAGCTTCGAAGCGGATAAGTTTAAAGGGCAAAAGATCGTCGTGGATGAGAAGCTCGTAAGCGAAAAGCTCGCAGGCATCGCAAGCGACGAGGATCTGGCGAAATATATTTTATAAGGCGGCGCGGCAGTTACTCTTAGAAAACTACGGAGCCGCGGAATTTTGCGGATAGCGAAAATTATGCGCTCTTAGAATTTGCAAAGCGCTGGAATTTCGGGCGCGAAATTTAGCGAAATTTTAAAATGCGCAGAAATTTTATCTTTTTAAATTTGACGATGCTTTGAAATTTTAAGATTGTACAATTTCAAGGATGATTGAATTCTGCGCGGCGCGGACTATATATAATGTAGTCGTTGGATGAAATTTAAAATTTCGCGATCAATTTATGAAGCTGCAGAATTTGCGCCTCGCGAGATTCTGGATAGATAAAATTCTGTGCTGTGACGGGTAAGATTTTATCGCTACCGCGCGGCTTGAAATTTTAAATTTTACCCGCTTATGTGATGGCGGAATTTCAAAATTCCACTGCTCGTGCAAGAGCCAGCCTGCGTAAAACGAGATTTTAAAATTTACCCGCAAGGGCTTAGCGCTGCGGTCGCAAGATAAATTTATAAATTTAAGGAAAATATGAAAAGCGGATTTGTAACGCTCATCGGGCGGACGAATGCGGGCAAGAGCTCGCTGTTAAACTATCTCTGCGGCGAGAAAATTTCGCTCGTCTCGCACAAGATCAACGCCACGCGCCGCAAGATTAGCGGCATCGCGATGAATGGCGCGGATCAGGTGATTTTTACGGATACACCGGGGCTGCATGAAAGCGCCAAGCTGATGAATAAGCTGATGGTTGAAGTGGCGCTCGGGGCGATTGAGGGTTGCGATTTAGTGCTGTTTTTGGCGCCCGTGCACGACGATACCGCAGAATATGAAAAATTTTTAAATTTAAACGCAGGCGCCAAACACATCGTGATTCTAACCAAAATAGACGAAGTAAACGACGAAAAGATCGTACAAAAGCTGCTGCAATATCAAAAATTTACCGATAAATTTGAAGCAATAATCCCGGTTAGCATCAAAAAAAAGGTCTATAAAAAGCAGGTTTTGGACGAAATTTGTAAAATTTTACCCGAGCACGAGTATTTTTACGACCCCGAAATTTTAAGCGCGACCAATGAGCGTGAAATTTACCGCGACTTCATACTTGAGGCGATCTTTGAGAGTATGAGCGACGAGATCCCGTATTGTAGCGACGTCGTGATGGAAAAAGTGGTGGAAAAACCGGGTCTGATCTCGGTCTATGCGCGAATCATAACGGACAGCAATTCACACAAAGAGATGTTGATCGGCAAAAACGGCGAGGCGATAAAGCGGATCGGAATTCGAGCCAAAAAGTTAATTTCAAATTTTTCTAAGGTCAAAATTTACTTAAAATTAACAGTTTTTGTAAAAAAAAGCTGGAAAAATGACGAATTTAGGGTAAAAACCGATTTTATCTATTGACATTTTATTTTATTTCTATTAGTATTAGCAGCGTAGAAAATTTCATTTGGAAGTGGAGTGTTATGGCAAAGAATAGTAAAAATGCTAGTTCGATTGTTGCGATTAACAAAGTCACGCAAACCATATTCGGTCTAAGTGAGAATGAAGTTTTCGAGCACGACTTCTCAAAAGCAAATCGTGCGAAGGAAACTTACGTCTCATATATTCCGTATAAGGATATAATGACTGCGACGGTTGAGATAAGCAGATCGGTAGAGGACGCGGATCTTTTAGATGCGATCGTCGTTAAGGTGTATGAGGAGCTGGGGCTTGACACCGCTTTGGATTACAAAATCACTTATAGTGAGGTAATAGGCGCTGGCGGCGATGATAGAATTTTCAATGTCTTTGTCGTAGATAATGCCAAACTCACTTCAGAATTCGATGCGATCGCCGCTAGGACGAACTACATCGACTATGTGGCTATGGCTCCGTTTTTATACGAGGGCTTGTATAATAGAGGCGTCCTAACTCGCGACGGAATCGACTGCTTCATCTACTTGCAACGCGACGATGCGTTTTTGGTAGTGTATCAAAACGGCGAATATTTTCAATCCCGTCAAGTAAGATACAACCTAAAATTCTTGCATGAAAAATATGTCGAGCTAGTCGGTAGCAGAGTCGATGAAGAGAGCTTTTATAGACTGCTCTCCAAACAGGGAGTAAATTTAGAAAATCCGACCGAACGCGATTATATGATCCAAATTTTTGACGATATGTTTTACTACATCAACGACGTGTTGAACGGTATTAGTAAAATTTACAACGTCAATATTCAAAATGTCTATATCGGAACGGATATCGGTAAAATTCCTGCGATCGAGGTTTTCGTAGAAAATAATCTAAAGCTAAGATACAAGGATTTTAATTTTAATGTTGCAATCAACGCAAAAGATTATCCGCTCACTCAGCTAGATATTTTGATGTTCTTGGTAGGTCAAGATTATTTGGTTACCAAAGATGACGATCACAACTACTCGCCGTTTATGAGACCTCCGCCTTTGACCCAAAGATCAACCGGCAAGCTGATAGGCTATATGCTGCTAGGCTGCTTGCTTGGCGCTGCGTATCCTGCGTATAACTTCGGCTACGGCTATTATAATAATATGGTAGCTGATGATAAAACTAGCGAATATAAAGGTTTAGAGGAAAAGATGGGTCCCGCTAGAGATGAAAGTGCGCGTTTGGATAAAGAGACTAAAGAGGTAAATGCCCAGGCTGCTAAGAGTGGCAAGGAGCTTAACGACAGGCGCGATCTAATTAATGCCATCTTAGATAAGAAAAATAATTACGCTATGAAGGGTGTTTCTATTTTTGAGCTAACCAATATGGTCGTTAAAAATAAGGGCAATATGGTTAGGATCGGTGATGAGAATAGGACTCTAACTGTTCAGGTGCGCACCAAAAACGATAAGCAGATGACCGAGCTTTTAGAGGATATCAGTAAAAAAGAGGTGTATGGCGTGGATACTAAAACAATCGCGCTGCAAGAAGGCAATAAAACCGTCTTTTACGATAGCAACATCAGTGTGGAGGTTAAATAATGAAAAAGAAAAGTTCATTAGATCAACTTGATCAATGGTTTGCCTCCAAGGGAAATAGTGCAAATAACTATTTTTACATAGCTTTGTTGTTTGTGGGTTTGGTAGCTTACTTTATTTTAAGTCAGCAAGCCGATCCGTATTTAGAGGAAAGCGAAACAAATCTAAGTACTGCCACGACTAAGCTTGAAGGCGCACAAAGAGAATATAACGAGTTTTTTGGCGGTGATCCTGATGCTTTTGTTAATAATAAACGCAATATCCTCAATGGTGCTAGGACCAACCTTAACAATATCATTGAAGAGCGTGGGTATCTAGACGGTAAGCTAAAAGAAATTTCAAAGCTTACCTATAATGAAAAGAACTGGGCTAAGTTTATGGATAGCCTCTCGACGATCGCAGAGAATAACAATATTAAAATTTACGCTATTCACAGCGATAGAAGAGAGCCTAGCATCAAACAAATTTTTCAGCCTGAGGCTTTGCTGGATATAGATGTGAAATTTGAAGGAGCATTTTCGAACGTCCTTAGGTATATCAACCTTATCGAACAATCGGAGATGATCGTAGATGTAAATAAGATGGATATCAATGCCACTAAAAATGGCAAAATCGGTGGAAGCATCGGTATATCTATCTGGGGAGTAAATTACTAATGAAAAAGTTAATTTTATGCTCTTTGCTACTTTCTACTGCTCTATTTGCTGTAGATAATAACCAAACGGTGGCACCTAGTAATGGAGCCTATAAAGCTAAATACGATGCGATATTTGATGATCTTAGTAAGCCTAGAGTGGGTCTTAGCGATGAGCAGATAGCTTCTTTGCAAGATCCGTTCTATCCTAAAGAAGCCAATGCGCCTAGAGAAGCTAATCAGCAGGTGGATCTAGGTTATCAGCTAGTAGGTATTATGGGCGATAAGGTTAAGCTAAACGATAAGTGGTATGGTTTGGGCGAGTATGTAGGCTCATATAAGATCGTGCAAATAACGGGTAATAGCGTTATTATTACCAACGACGATGAAAATAAAGTCGAACTAACACTAAAACAAGGAAGTCAAAATGTCATTATTACATATAAGTAAAAAGCTTAGCATAGCCGCTATGCTTGCTTTGTCTGTTACGGCTACTAGTCTATATGCCGCTCCCGCAACTGCAGGTAACTGCGATAGGAAGGCGCTAAATATTAAGATTAACGATACCGTTACGCTAAACGAGATGCTAACTCAGCTATCCGATATGTGCCGCTTTTCAGTGGTAGCAAAAGATGCTATCGCTCAAGAGGAGATGAGCAAGCCGCTGCAAGGCGTAAGTATCAAAGACCTTTCTTTACGCGAAGTTTTAGATCTACTCATAAAAGAGAATAATCTAAGCTATGAGTATTCTCATGGCATATTAAAAATTTCAGCGCTAGAGACTAGGACTTTTAAAGTGGATTACATCACCTCTATTAGAGAAGGCACTGCTGTTACTAAATCTTCTGTCGATTCTGCACCTACTAAAGTAGATGACGACGATGGTGATAAAAAAGAGAATGACGACAATAAGATCACTACCAAAGAGAAATTTGATTTTTGGGAGAAGATTAGCGAGGAAATCACCTCTGTTTTAAATAACGGTACCGAAAAATACGTCGCAGTCGCTCCTATTATAAATCAAAATGCCGGTTTAGTAACCGTTACTGCTATGAAGTCTCAGATAGCTCGCGTAGATAGATATCTAAGCGGTATGCAAAAACGCCTTAGTCGTCAAGTCTTGCTAGATGTAAATATCATATCTGTCGAGCTAAATAACGAATACACCACCGGTATAGATTGGAGTAAATTCCAATTGGGATTTAATACCTATGTAGGTGGAGATCCGACTAAGCTTTCAGGCTATCACATAGATAACGGCAATAGAGGAAAAGCTAGCGATACTCACGGAACTTGGACGATAGGAGCTAATCTAAATTTCAATATCGACGGTTTGATTAACTTTCTAGAGACTAAAGGTAAAACTAAGGTTATTTCAAGCCCTAAAGTAACTACGATGAATAATCAGCCTGCTATTATCTCCGTAGGTGATACCATTAACTATGTATTAAAATCCACTAATACGGGTGATTATCAGGGCGGTAGTACTCAGTCGGACGATCAGTATTCGATCTTTGTAGGTATTCTTTTGAATATCTTGCCTGAAATTTCAGATGATAATAGGATTATGCTACGAATTAATCCATCTTTAAGCTCTCTTAAATACGCAGAGGACAATGTAAGAACAAATAATAGAAGAGAAATTGCGCCTGATACCTTGCAAAAGAAACTCTCAAGCGTAGTTTGGGTAGATGATGGCGATACTGTAATTTTAGGCGGTTTGATTGGTGCAACTAAGTCGAAAGATAACACTAGGGTGCCTGTGCTAGCTGAAATTCCATTAATCGGAAATCTTTTCAAAAGCACTGCCGATGTTTTGCGAACGTCGGAGTTAATCTTCGTAGTAACTCCACATATCATCGACAATACCGGCGCGCCGCTTGCTACCTCTCTTAAAGAGCTAGGTTACTCAAAATCCATCTACGAAAATGAGTAATAACTATACGGCGATCAAGGAGATTTTTATCGAGGATAACGAAGTCTCAGACTTCGTTAATCTCGATAAATCGACCCTTGCTTATCATAAAATTTTAAATGCTTTGCAAAAGCCGTTAAAACTTATACTTTTCTACGGCAAACCGGGTTGCGGCAAGACATTTTTGCTTAATAAAATCAAGGTCGATCTTGAAAAAAAGGTAAGAGTCGTATTTGTGCCGCAGCCGTTTTTTGATGAGAAAGAATTTTTCTTAGAGCTGTATTCGCAGATTTTTCATTCAACTCCT
The DNA here is from genome assembly GCA_900539505.1 of uncultured Campylobacter sp. Classification (GTDB taxonomy): domain Bacteria; phylum Campylobacterota; class Campylobacteria; order Campylobacterales; family Campylobacteraceae; genus Campylobacter_B. The sequence continues at coordinate 18,053 of UQCL01000014.1, forward strand.
AGCGAGCCGATTGATAATTATGAAAATTTTATGCGGGTTTATAGAGAGAGATTTGGAATTTCTACTAACGTAGGGGCGGTGGAGCAGGTCGTTATTTTGCTCGACGAAGCTCAGCTGTATCCAGGAAATTTAATAGAAAAAATTCGCCTTATGGCAGATACGAGACTATTTAAATTTTTATTTACAGTGCATAAGACTGATGAGGAAGATCGCCTCGCGAAGGATTATTTTAAAACTAGAATTTGGGAGAGCATCGAGCTTCCTAATTCAAATTTAGGCGAAGTCAAGCTATATATTGAAAAGAAGCTTGTGCTTCACGGCTTTCAACAATACTATTTTATGTTTAGCGACGATAATTTCGATTTGATTTTAAATTTAACGGACGGTAATATGAGGAATATCAACAAGCTTATGTATAAGATGTATGAGCTTTTTGAGTATTACGAAGTAAATAAACCTACGGAAATTAGTTTTTCGCAGATTAATAATAAAATTATAGAGATGGCAGCGATAGGCTCGGGGATAATAAATGCTTGAATTTTACGAAGTAAACGAACTTGAAAAAAAATGGGAAGAGTATAACAAAAATAGAAAGCAGTTTTCTTTCCTAAAATCTAAGCCGAATTTCGTATTGAGATTCGATAAGACGATTTTGGGGCTTTTGATATTGATCTCGGTTGCGATGGGAGCGATATTCTGGCTGCTTAAAGACAGTGATAGCGTTAGCATGGCAAGTATCAATCAAAATATTGAAGACAAAGGTGGTGCTTCAAATTCTGCTAATGATGCCGAGCAGCAGGCGGCAGATCTTGCAGTGCAAAATAATATCTCCAAAGAGGATTACAACATTAGCGCGCCGAAAGTTGCCCGCGCCTCTAAACACGAAAAGGAACGCCCAAGTTTAAATTTAAACGATGTGGGTGTGCTATCTAGCGAGGATTCCGGTGGGTTTAAGATAACCAATAATTACGAAAATGGCGGAAACTATGGCGGGCAGGCTCAGGCGCAAAATTTCGGCGGTCAAAATTTTGGCAATCAGAATTTTGGCAATCAAAATGTTCCTACGTTTAACGTACCTAATACCAATAACGCAGCTTTTGCAAATCAGCCGCCTAAAAACGAGGTTATAGATTTTGGGCGTGCTCCATTGCCGCCTAAATCAAATTTCTCTGGAGGTTCTACAAATACCGCAAGTAGCGCTCCGCTAAGTTCTAGAATTGAGATAAAAACTTCAAATTTAAGTGAAGATAAACAGAGCTTGGAGAGCAAATTTTACGCGACGAATAAGATTGAGTATTCGCTATCGCTAGCCGAAGAAGCGTATAATAAGAAAGACTACGATAATGCGATCAAATGGGCTCTTACGTCTAATGAGCTTGATAAGGACAACGTCGCTAGTTGGATAATTTTTGCTAAAGCCAATTATAAAAAGGGTCGTAAAGAAGACGCGCTTTACGCTCTTGAGACCTTTAATGCAAAGGCGAAAAATAGCGAAATTTCTAGCCTGATCTCAAAGATAAGAAGCGATAAACTATGAAAATTTTATATATTTTAGCTTTTGCGATCGCGTCGTTATTTGCAGTTAGCGCCGATGACGTGCGCAACTGGGATCAGATCGGTCAGTACAACCGTATCTGCCAAGAAAGCGTGCGAAATTTATTCATCGAGGAGCAGAGCGAGGCGCTTGCGAATATGTATGCCAAGGCATGCCTGAAAATGGATAAAGTAAATGAGCTTGTCGTGCCTACGGTGATGCTTTATAAGACGAAAGAGGCTCGCGAGAATGCTTCTCTTTATTCGACTATAATTTTTCAAAAAAAGATGCTTTATTTGGCACTTTGCGACGGCGTAGACATAAGCTATATAAGAACGCCTAAAATTAATTATATTTTGTCTGAAATTTTTGATAAATTTACGGAGAGAGCATACGTAAAAAAGAGTGATACGTATGTCTTTACCCTAGAAAACGGCGAGCGTGCCGAGCTTTTTATCAAAGAAGAGGAAGAGGTAAAAAAGATGGTAATTGCAATTTATGCTGGCGATAAGCTTAGCTCGATTAAAATTTATTGGTGATTGCGATGACGAAGATTGAAGAGCAGATTGTTGCGATTTTAATACGAAACAATATCCTTACTAGCACCGTTGTTCCGGAAATCAAGGACAAGATGGATATCGGTTTGACGCTAGGCGAGGTTTTAGTCGGAGATAACTATCTAAGCCAGGATGATTTTTGCTCGATTTTAGTTGAGCTATACAAGCGCCGTCAGATAGCATTTGACGATATAAGCGAAAAATTTTCGATGGATCCGAAAGAATTTTTGCAAATTCTAGCCAAAAAAATGAACCTATCGTATATGAATTTAGACGATATCGACATAGACTTTAGGCTATCGGAACGCACTCCTACCGCACAGCTTAAAAGATACGGCGTGATACCGGTTAAAGCGGATGATCTGAATATTTACGTTGCTTTTTCTGATCCGTTTAATCTTGAGTCGCAAGATAAAGCGCAGGCTATGTTTAGCAAGCAGCTGCTTAAAATCGTAGTAGCCGATCCAAATCAAGTAAATAAATATCTATCTAAGCTTGAGCTTTCAGAGAGCATTAAAGGGCTCGTAGCGGAGATCCGCAAAGAGCTTGCTAACACCGGCGGTAGCGGAAGTAGCGATGATACCTCGGCGATTTTGAAGCTCATTGAGATGATAATCAGCCAGTCTATTAAGATGCGCGGTAGTGATATTCACATCGAGCCGACCGAGAATAACTGCGTCGTGCGTACCAGAATCGATGGAATGCTCGCTGAAATTTTTATCTTTGATAAAGATATCTATCCGCCGCTAGTAAGCCGATTGAAGCTACTTTCGAATATGGATATCGCCGAGCGCCGCAAGCCGCAGGACGGCAGGTTTAGTATGAAAATTTCAGGTCGCGAATATGACTTTCGTATCTCGACGCTGCCTATTATCAACGGCGAATCTACCGTTATGCGTATCCTAGATAAATCCAAGGTTATCATCAGCCTGGAAAAGCTCGGTATGCACCCTGATAGCTTTAAGAAATTTAATAACGCTATGAAGGCTCCATACGGTATTATCTTGGTTACCGGACCTACGGGAAGCGGTAAATCTACGACGCTATATGCGGCGCTAAACGATATTAAAAATATCGATACCAAGGTCATTACCGTAGAAGATCCGGTCGAGTATCAAGTAAATTTAATCCAACAAGTCCAAGTTAACGAAAAAGCAGGTCTTACCTTTGCTTCAGCACTGCGCTCGATCTTAAGACAAGACCCCGACATCATAATGATCGGTGAGATCCGTGATCAAGAGACCCTTAGGATCGCGATCCAGGCTGCTCTTACGGGACACTTGGTTTTCTCGACCCTACACACCAACGACGCCGTTAGTGCGATCCCGCGAATAGTGGATATGGGTATCGAAGCCTATCTAATAAGTGGTGCGCTCATCGCGGTAGAAGCGCAGCGTCTCGTGCGAAAGCTTTGCCCGCACTGCAAACAGCCTACAAATCTGCCTAAATCGATGCTTGATCAGCTGAAGGAATTCTTGCCTGAAAAATACACATTTTTTAAGGCCGTAGGTTGTGATCAATGCGGTCAAACGGGCTACATGGGGCGTGAGATGATTAGTGAAATTTTACCTATTACCGATAAAATGCAGAGCTTGATCGCTAACGGCGGCTCAAAGGACGATATGAGAGCCTTGGCGAAGGAGGAGGGATTTATAGATATGTTTGAAGATGGTGTTATACGTGCTGCGCGCGGAGTAACTAGTATAGAAGAAATTTATAGGGTGGCTAAACAATGAAAAAGCAATTAGAAGTTGAATACAACGCCAAGGGCGCAAGAAGGAAGATGTTTTTGCAAGCTAGCGATAAAGTGCAAGCAAACAACCTCATGAAACAGCGCGTAGGCGGGACGATCGTAAAAAGAGGTGAAACCCAGGTTGTAGCCAATACGGGCGGCGATTTTAAGGCGCAGGTTTCGCGTATGCTAGGTGGTAGCGGAAGAGTTAGAACGCTGCCGTTAGTAGCGTCGATCCGTCAGCTTTCGGTTATGACAAATGCTGGAATTTCAATCCACGACTCGATCAAAGAGGTCGCAAGAGCGGCAGAGGATAAGACACTAAAAGAAATTTTTAGCGCTATGAACGATGATCTTAACGCAGGTCTTAGTCTTACCGAATCTACGGAGAAATTTAGAGGTCAGCTCGGTGATGTCGTCGTTGCGATGGTAAGTCTGGGCGAAGCAACCGGTAATATGGCAGAGTCTCTAGCCAAGCTTGCCGCTATGCTTCAAGAGCTTTGGGAAAACCAGCGTAAATTTAAAAAGGCGATGCGTTATCCGATGATCCTTATGATCGTTATGGCGATTGCATTTTCGGTTTTGATGATGTATGTCGTGCCGAAATTCCGTGAGATTTTTGAGGATTTAGGCGCGGATCTGCCACTACCTACCAGAATTCTACTTGGTATCGAAAGCACGCTTAATAATTATGGAATTTTTGTTTTAGCAGGCATTATAGGCACTATCATAGCTCTTAGATGGGCATATCGCAATAATCCTGAGTTTAAAAAGGGCTTTGACAAGACGATTTTAAAGGTCTATCTATTTGGTAAGATTATATTTTTCTCGACGATGTCGCGATTTATGCTTATTTTTACAGAGCTTGTGCGAGCGGGTATTCCTATCGCAGATGCACTAGATACATCTGTTTTAATGGTGGATAATCATACTTTAAAAGAGAAGCTCTCTACCGTTAAAATCGCCGTGCAGCAGGGCGTGAGCCTAACAGAGGCGTTTAACAATACAGGGCTTTATGAGAGTATGCTTATTCAGATGATCAGCGCGGGCGAGCAGGCCGGTAACCTCGATAAGATGCTTGGCAACGTCACGGATTATTATAAAGAGAAATTTGATGATATCATCGATAATATCTCAAGCTACGTAGAGCCGATCATGCTATTTTTTATGGCGGGCATGGTTCTTCTTTTGGCTCTGGGTATCTTCATGCCTATGTGGGATCTGGGCAAAGCCGTCAAAAACTAACCCCTTTAATTCCGCGCCTGCGAGGGCGCGGAATTTTATCAAAGCATTAAAATTTCATCCTTCAAATAAAATTTTAACCTTCGTTTGGCTAAAATACCGCTTTAAATTTAAGGATCAATCATAGTTAAAGAAATATATTTTATCGTCGTATCGGCTATCATAATATTTTTTGGGCTTGCTACTATTGCGCCCGATTCCGCGCTTGTAGGCAGCGCAGGCAACGCCATCCGCTTGTTTAATACCCAGCTATTCGGCTATTTTGCATACATCTATCCGCTATTTTTGCTCGCCTTAGCATACGTAGCCTATAAGCATTTTCGCGGTTTTGACTTTAGATTTTTTGAGTTTAGCATTGGCGCGATTTTGCTGTTTTTTACCATTTTGATGGTGCAGTCGAGTCTCTTTGGCGCTAGCGGCGGAGCAGTCGGTAGCTTCGCGGTGGACGGGCTTAGGCGAATGATTGGAAGCGTCGGCGTGTGGATTTTTAATATTACGATTTTTGTGCTTTCGCTAGTACTTATATTTGAAGATCGCTTCACCGACATTATCAAAAACTGCTTTATTGGCTCAAGAGACGAAAGCTCACAGGATGAAATTGGAGATGATTTCGCTAGCGATACGGATGCAGCGCAAAGGGGCGGGCTTGCAAGGCATTCGTCTGCGCAAGGCTTGAGAGGTGCGGAAAATTTTAACGCTTTGAGCGCAGAGGACGATTCGGCGAAACAGGGTAATTTTGCGGAGCAGGGCGCAAGCGGGCGCGGTTTTGAAGGCGGGCAAAATTTTCAAAATTTAAACGATGCTCGCGAGCCCGAGAATGAGCAGAATTTTGGTGACGCGCAGGGTCCGCAGGCTTCCGCTGAACGCGAGCTTAAAATGCCACAGAAGGGAAAGCCGAGCAGGCTAAAAAGGGTCGAGCGCCTAAGTGAGGTCGCTGAAAACAAAAGGCTTTTGGATCAGCTCGATAAGGGCAGGGTGGCTAAGCCCAAGGATTTTAAGCTGCCGCCGCTTGATTTTTTAAACCCGCCGCCGAAAAAGAAAAGTAGCATCGACGAGAGCGAGATTGATCGTAAAATTTATGACCTGCTCGATAAGTTGCGTAAATTTAAGATCGACGGCGACGTGGTGCGGACCTACTCGGGCCCGGTCGTTACGACCTTTGAGTTTCGCCCTGCCGCGCACATCAAAGTAAGTAAAATTCTCACGCTGCAAGACGATCTTGCGATGGCTCTTAGGGCGCAGACCATCCGTATCCAGGCGCCGGTTCCGGGCAAAGACGTCGTGGGTATAGAGATCCCGAATCAAAATATCGATACGATCTATCTGCGCGAAATTTTAGAAAGCGACGTGTTTAAAAGCGCCTCCAGTCCGCTTACGATCGTGCTTGGCAAGGATATCGTGGGGCAGCCTTTCGTCACCGATCTTAAGAAGCTGCCGCACCTTCTCATTGCAGGTACCACCGGAAGCGGCAAGAGCGTGGGCATCAACGCCATGCTGCTTAGCCTTTTGTATCGCAACTCGCCCAAGAGCCTGCGCCTAATAATGATCGATCCGAAGATGCTCGAGTTTAGTATCTACAACGACATCCCGCACCTGCTAACGCCCGTCATCACGCAGCCTAAGCAGGCGATCATCGCGCTAAGTAATCTTGTAGCCGAGATGGAGCAGCGCTACTCGCTCATGGCGCAAAACAGGACGAAAAACATCGACAACTACAACGAAAAGATGATGCGCGAAGGCGGCGAAATTTTGCCTTACATCGTCGTTATCATCGACGAGCTCGCGGATCTGATGATGACGAGCGGCAAGGACGTGGAGCACTACATCGCGCGTCTGGCGCAGATGGCGCGCGCCAGCGGTATCCATCTCATCGTAGCGACGCAGCGCCCTAGCGTGGACGTCGTCACGGGGCTGATAAAGGCGAATCTACCTAGTCGCATCAGCTTCCGCGTGGGCTCGAAGGTCGATAGCAAGGTGATTTTGGATCAGATGGGCGCGGACAGCCTGCTTGGGCGGGGCGATATGCTCTTTACGCCGCCTACCGCGCCGGGGCTCATCCGCCTGCACGCGCCGTTTACGACCGAGAATGAGATCAACAAGATCGCGGAATTTTTAAAAGCGCAAGAAAGCGTCGTTTATGACGAGCGATTTTTGATCGAGAACGAGGGCGCCAAGCAAGAAGGCGGCATAATCAATCCGCAAAATATCGTGCTTGACGAGCTTTACGACGAGGCGAAAGCGATCGTTTTGGAGGAGGAGAAGACCTCGATCAGCTACCTGCAGCGCCGCTTGCGTATCGGATACAATCGCGCCGCGACGATCATCGAGCAGCTCGAACAGATGGGCGTTTTAAGTGAGATCAACGCCAAAGGTCAGCGCGACATAATCAAGTAAGCTTTAAAATTTCGATGAAATTTAAGCGGTGAAATTTTAAAATTTACTAGACTTACGGCGTTGGAATTTTTGAAATTTAATCTATCTGCGTCGGTGAAATTTTAAAATTTATCGGATATGAAGCGGTGGAATTTTAAAATTTGCGCGTTCTGCAGCTCGCGCTTGTGCTTCTGTGGCTGCAGCAAGGCGGACGGTTTACATGGATGCGCGTATGCGATCAAAGTTCTTTGCGGTGCGGCGGCGCTTCGAAGTAGAGCTCGGCAGGTACAAACAGCACGTTTTGCAGCTTGTGTTTACTGCGCGCCCGTTTTAAGACGTATTAAAATTTAAGGCGCGGTTTAATTGAGCGCTGTGTTCTTGGCGCCAAATTTTAAAAGCGGCGTGAAATTTTAGAGCGCAAGCGGAGCAGGAACAGGGCAGGGTTTTAAAATTGAGTGCTAAAAATTTTGCGATTTCAAATTTTATAAATTTACAAAGCTCGGTAGAATTTAAATTTTAAAATTTTGCTTCTTTTTTGGGTTTTGGAATTTTGAAATTTTAAATTTGCCGCAGCGGATCTAAATTTTAAATCGCGCCGCGACGATATGAAGCGTTTTACGACTGCGCAAGTGGGAGAAGTTGCTACGGATTTGGCTTGCCGTGTGAGTACATTGGCAGAAAGATTTCATACTTTGAAGGTCGATGCGCAGAGTACTGAGGTTATCGTTCACAGCGGCTGATTTGCAGTGCGAGTACCCGTGTCACACGCCAAAAATCGATAGATCGTGAACGGCGCGACAAGCTATTTGGCGCGCAGTGTTTTGTCGGGCGTGTTTCGTAGTGCAGCTGCATGGCATGTTTTGCGAGCGAGTGCTTACATGCTCTACGGCGTAAAATTTTAGAACGGAAAATTTATCGCCGTACGCATAAATTTAATAAAATTTGCGACGTAGCGGCGAATAAATTTAAAACGAAATTTCGTACCGGCTGCGGTACAAGCGCGTTTTACGGCGAAGTCGCTTATTGTAAGATACGGTGCGTTTTACGTTGTCCGTGCGCTGAAAATCGATCGGCATGTGAGCGCGTTTACAATGATGTTGCGGCATAAAATTTTGTAACTATCACGCGCTATTCGTGTGCGATTTTGCATGGTCGCAGTTTGCGACCTTGTTATCGCGTGCCGAAAGCCGCCGCGATACGCCTGCCAGAGTAAAATGCACCCACCTGTGTATTAAAAGATAGTGCGAGGTTGCGCTCTGCGGCGCGGCAGCGTGCGTCGAAAGTCGTCGCGGCGCGCTAGAACAAATAGAATGTGTGCAATGCACGCTTGCGGGATAACGCAAGATTTGTACTTGTTGTGGTGTGCTATCCCGCACCGCATGCCGCAAAGCCGCCTATGTGCGAGAAAAATAATGCGTGCCGCACGCCAAAGATGCACGATCGCATTGCGCGCCAAAAGACGATGCGCGATCGGCGCCGTGCGCCGCGGGCGCGATGCGGGGTTTGAGCCTCGCGCGGTAGACGAAGCGTGCACGGCGCACGTAAATGCGAATAAATTTTAAAACGGAGAGATGATTGAGAACCGATAAATGGCTATATTACTTCACCTGCGCGCTCATTACGATCGGCATGATATTTTCGCTGTCGCTGAGCTCCTATACGGTGCTTCTGCTGGGCGCTACACCACTGCATTTTTTTTATCGTCAGTGCGCGGTAGGGATCGCCTGCATCGCGGTGATGTGGATCGTCTCGCGCGCCGATCCCGATAAATGCCTAACGCCAGTGTGCATGTCGCTTTTTGCGATAATGGGGATTTTGATGCTCGCGATGGGCTTTTTGCCCAAATCCCTGGTCGCCGACGTAAACGGCGCAGCGCGCTGGATCAGACTGCCGTTTTTTAACCTCGCGCCGGTAGAATTTTTCAAGGTGGGCTTCATCTACTTTTTGGCGTGGAGCTTCTCGCGCAAGCTCGATCACTCCAAAAAAAGCATCGGGCGCGAGATCGCGACGCTGCTTCCTTACGTAGCGCTTTTCGGCTTCGTCGTCATCCTGGTCGCCATCGTGCAAAACGATCTGGGGCAGGTCGCGGTGCTGGGGCTTACGATGATTTTTATGTCGCTTTTTGCGGGCACTAGCTTCAAGCTCATCGGTTTTAGCTTTATGGGGATTTTGGGGCTTGCTTACGTCTTTATCGTCACGAGCGCGCACAGGGTCGATCGCGTGCGCTCGTGGTGGGGCGGCGTGCAGGATTTCGTGCTGTCGTTTATGTCGCCCGAAACTGCCGCAGGGCTGCGCATAGAGGACGCTAGCGCGCCGTATCAGGTCGGACACTCGCTAAATGCGATAAACAACGGCGAGTTTTTCGGGCAGGGGCTCGGGCTTGGAAGCTTTAAGCTAGGATATCTGAGCGAGGTGCATACCGACTTCGTGCTTGCAGGTATCGCCGAGGAGTGGGGATTTGTCGGGATTTTGCTCATCGTGGCACTATTTTATGCGATGCTATTTCGCATCTTCCAGACCGCTAGCAAGTCGCCGAGTAACGTAAATTTCCTCTTTTGCCTAGGTATCGGCTTTATGTTTTTCTTTTCGTTTATCATCAATTCCTACGGCATCACGTCGATCTCGCCGGTCAAGGGCATCGCCGTGCCGTTTCTAAGCTACGGCGGCAGCCATCTGCTCGCGGCGTCGTTTGCGGTGGGGCTCGTTTTGATGGCGTCGAAAAGGGCTAAATTTTAAAGCTTTTGCGGGTTTTGGGCGAGCGCTGTTTAAATTTGGGCGTAAAATTAGAGGCGAATTTGCGCTTAAAATTCTACGCCGAAGCGCGCCGCAGCTTAAATTTAAGCGCGAAATTTTATAAATTTAAAGGAAAAGTATGGTCATAGCAATCAGCGGCGGCGGCACCGGCGGGCATCTGATAATCGCTAAAAATTTAGCAGCTCATCTTGCGAAGCAGGGCACCGAGACGATCTTTATCGGCTCAAACCGCGGGCAGGATCGCGCGTGGTTTGAAAAAAGCGAGCTTTTCGCGCGTACCTATTTTTTGCAAAGCTCGGGCGTCGTCGATAAAAAGGGTCTTGACAAGCTAGCCTCGCTGCTAAATATCCTGCGCCTTTCGCTTGCGGCGCGTAAAATTTTAAAGCAAAACGGCGTGCGCGCGCTCATCAGCGTGGGCGGATACAGCTCTGCGCCCGCATCCATCGCGGCGATCCTTTCTCGCGTGCCGTTTTTTATCCACGAGCAAAACGCCGTTTGTGGGAGGCTCAACCGCCTGCTGAGGCCCTTTGCGCGCGCGTTTTACAGCTCCTATGAAAAGCCCGCGTTCGCCTATCCGATCGCGGATATTTTTTTCAAGACGGCGCGGCCGCGCACGGCGCTTAAGAGGGTCATCTTTTTGGGCGGTTCGCAGGGGGCGAGCTTTATCAACTCGCTTGCCGTGGAGCTTGCGCCCAAGCTTTTGAGCCTCGGCTACGGCGTGATCCATCAGTGCGGCGAGCGCGAGTTTGAGCGCATCTCGCAGATCTACGCGCAGCAGGGCCTAGATGTACAGCTCGTAGGCTTTTGCAAAAATATGCACGAGCTCATCGCAAGCGCCGATCTTTGCGTCGGGCGCAGCGGCGCCAGCACGCTGTGGGAGCTCTGCGCAAACGGCCTACCGGCGATATTTGTGCCGTTTCCGTTCGCGGCGGCGGATCATCAGTTTTATAACGCGAAATTTCTTAAGGAGCGCGGACTTTGCGAAATCGTGCGTCAGCAGGATGCGAGCGGCGAGCGGATTTTGGGCTTGATTGAGAGCTTCGACGTGGCGCGAGCGAGCAAAGGGCTGCTTGAGCTCGTGGATCGAAACGGCGCGCAAGCGATAATCGACGATGTGATGAGTAAAATTTAAAAGGGTGCAGGCTCGCTTGCGTAAATTTGAGACGATCCCTCCGCTAAGTCAGCTTTAAATTTATTAAACCGATTAAATTTAACTTTTTGCGTTTGTGTAAATTTTACGCGGCGCTTTGGTTTGAGTAAAAATTTGAAATTTGCATGCTTGCGGGCGAAAGACGTTTTTTGATTTGCACAAATTTAAGCTCGCAAACGAAGCCGCGCAAAAGTGCATTGAGCCGTAAAATTATCTGTGCCTAAAGCTGATTATCGCATCGTCGTTTTCTTGTTGATATTTTTCAAACAGAGCCTGATATCTTTGCGATTTTGCCGGATCATTTGAATAAATTCCCACTAGAAAATAACACGCCTCTGCAAATCGTAACTCACACGATCGCTCAAAGTATCGCGTACCCGTTTCTTTGTCGTCATCATCAAAATACGCGACGTAACCGAACATAAAGCAGCCTTCGCCGTTACCGAGCTTGCATGCTTTTTTGTATAATTTTCTGCCCTCTTGCGAATCTCTATCCTCGTAGCCTGCGAGTCTCGTGCAGCTTTCTCCGCCGTTAAGCTCATAACAGCCTTTTTTAAGCAGATCTTTGGCGCCATCTTGCGAAATTTCGCCATTTAATAGCAGCAGGCTCGAAAGCACGGCGCAGGCATCGCCATCCCCGCCGTCGCAATCTTCGCGAAATCTTACAGGATTTTTCATTTTTAAAGTGCCGTCTTTGGTGCGAATAGAAATTTCTTTAGGATTTTTGTTTGCGTCTTCGTTTGCTTGATTGATGAGAATTCGGGTTTCATTCAAAGTCTCCGTGCGAGAAGATGCCTTTATCGCTATAAAAACCGCGATTATACATATGACAACGAGAGGGAGTATTTTCGGCGTAGATCGATTATTGCGTGGAGTACGGAGGTCTGCGTCTTTGATCAATTGTTTATCTCTTGCGGTAGCGACGGAGGGCTTAGGGCTCGGTTTTTGGCTTAAATTTGCGGCCGAACCTGCGCCTGATTTTTCGGTCAAATTTACGGCAGCGTCCGTACCCATATCTGTATTAGCACTTGTCTCGCAGACATTTTCGTTTGAGCTTTTTAAATTTTTGCCACGTTTTTCTCTCAGTTCATTTATGCGTTGTATGATTTCTTCATTATTCAAATGAAATCCTTTTTGCTAGATAAATTTCACTAGTCGGTTAGCCCCCGGGTTTTATCATTAAAATCGCATCAGCATCAAGAGGAATTATATCATCTTGTTTTGAATTTTTCAAAAAACGACGACTAAGAAAAATCCGCAAATTTAGTGCAAATACCCCGTCAAATTTAGACGGGTTCTTGCTGGGATTATCGAAGGCCAGGTTTAAATTTCATATACTTTGGACGCGCATAAATTTATAAAACTTGATAGGATTCATATCAAGTTTATTTATTCTTCTCTTGACAAGATTAGCACTCCATGATATAATCTGCCAAAATTTTCAAAAAGGACCGCATAATGGCAAAGAAAAAATTTAAGACCGAAGTGAATGATCTGCTAAATTTGATGATCCATTCGCTTTATTCGAACAAGGAGATTTTCCTGCGCGAGCTGATCTCAAACGCAAGCGACGCGCTGGATAAATTAAACTATTTGTGCCTTACAAACGACGAATATAAGGTACTTTCATATGTGCCGCGCATCGATATAAAGATCAACAAAGAGGCCAAAACGCTAAGCATCGTCGACAACGGCATCGGTATGGACGAGGCCGAGCTTGAGAGCAATCTCGGCACCATCGCACGCAGCGGCACTAAGGGCTTTATGGCGAGCCTTAGCGGCGATGCGGCGAAGGACAGCAACCTCATCGGGCAGTTCGGCGTCGGGTTTTATTCGGCGTTTATGGTTGCAGACCGCATCGAAGTTATCAGCCGCAAACCGCTCTCGCAGGACGCCTTTAAATGGAGCAGCGATGCCAGCAACTACATGGTCGAAAAGGCGCAAAAAGAGGACTTCGGCACGACGATAATCCTGCATATGAAAGATGAAGAGTTTTTGGACGGCTACAGGCTCGAAGGCATCATCAAAAAATACTCAAACCACATCCCTTATCCGATCTTTATGGATAAAGAAGAATACGTTCCCGCGCAAAAAGAGGGCGAGCAGGGACATAGCGAAATCAAAAACGTCCAGATCAACCGCGCTAGTGCGCTTTGGCAGCTGCCAAAAAGCAGCCTAAAGCCGGGCGATTACAATGAATTTTACAAGCAGATCAGCCACGACAGCGGCGATCCGCTGTTTTACATCCACACCAAGGCCGAGGGCACGCATGAGTACACGACGCTTTTTTACGTGCCGAGCAGCGAGCCCTTCGATCTATACCGCGTCGATTATCAAAGCGGCGTGAAGCTCTACGTCAAGCGCGTTTTTATCACCGACGACGCCAAAGAGCTGCTGCCTAGCTACCTGCGCTTCGTGCGCGGCATAATTGACGTCGAGGATCTGCCGCTAAACGTAAGCCGCGAAATTTTACAAGAAAATCGAATTCTAGCCTACGTCCGTGAACAAAGCGTCAAAAAAATTCTATCCGAACTGGAAAAGCTTTTGCAGAACGATCGCGAAAAATACATAAAATTTTACGAATTATTCGGCAAAGTTTTGAAAGAGGGGCTTTATGGCTTCGGCGCAAACAAAGAGGAAATTTTAAAGCTTTGTCTTTTTAAATCAAACCTGCGAGACGGTCTCATCACGCTTAGCGAGTATAAGGAAAAAATGGGCGCGGAGCAAAAAGAGATCTATTATATCGTGGGAAACAGCGCCGCGATGCTTAAAAGCTCGCCTCTGATCGAAAAATTTAACGCCGAGGGCACGGAGGTGCTGCTCTGCGACGATGAGATCGATACGATCGTGATGCCCGGCGTTTTTGAGTTTGACAAGACGCCGGTTAAAAACGCGACTTCGATCAAGCAGGAGGCTGCGAGCGACGATGCCGCGACGCCGCAAGCCAAAGAGATCGCCACAAAGATCAAAGAAATTTTAGGCGAACGCGTCAAGGACGTTAAAATTTCATCGCGTCTAAGCGGCTCGCTTTCCTGCCTTGTTTTTGACGAGAACGATCCAGATTTTGCGACGCAGCAGCTGCTTAAGCAGATGGGAGGCCGCAATCTGCCGCCAGTAAAGCCGATTTTGGAGATCAACGCCGATCACGAGATCATCAAAAAGCTGCAGGCCGATAAGCTGATGCTGCCGCAAGTAGCCGAGATAATCTACGATCTAGCGCGCCTTAGCGAGGGGCAGGAGCTGGAAAATCCGAGCGAGTTTATCAAAAACGTAAACGAGCTGATCACAAAGGCTCTGTAAATTATCCTAAATTTAGAGCTTCGATCCGCTACCTAAATTCCGCGCGGCTGCATATATCTATGTGGCCGCGTTTTAAATTTAAAGAGAAATTTCAACGGGCAAACTCCACGAGCTTTTTAAATTTTAAAATTTAAAAGCGGCGAAATTTCACTCTTTGATTTCGGTAAAAATTTTATTCGGCGGCTCGGTTTGGCGTTTTGAAAATTTTGAGGTTTTGATCGCTTTTATCCGCGAGTCGAGGTTGGGGTGAGAGCCGAAAATATTCATAAAGGCAGGCGAGCCGTTCTTTGACATCATGCTTTCGAAAAACTCCTCCGCACCGCCCACGTGCCTGTAACGCACTCTAAAATTTTAAGCGCCTTGGCGTCTGCTGCGGTCTCTTGCGAGCGCGAGAACTTGCTACTTGCCGCCGCCGAGACCTATGATGAAATTTTATCGTCGGAATATCAGCGAGACCACGAGCGCGCCGCCTATGCTTTTGGCGCAGTCGCGGTGCTTGAAGCGCGACAGCTCGTGCGGCGCGGTATGTATGAGGTCGGCAACAACCCCGACGGAGGCACCGCCTACAAGCTCATCCATACCGCGGTAGTGCCTCTAGCGGTCAAGACGGGTACCGCGCAGGTCGTAGGCATCTCGCAGACTGCCAAAAAGCGAATGAAAGAGGCCGATATGGACTACTTCCACCGCTCGCACGCCTGGATGACGAGCTTCGGGCCGTATGACAAGCCGCAATACGCCGTAACCGTGCTAGTTGAACACGGCGGCGGCGGCGGAAGCGCGGCAGGTCCCGTGATAATGCAAATCTACGAAAAGCTCGTCCAGATGGGCTACATCGACGCCAACGCAACGACTAGTAAAGACAGCGCAAAGAAAACGAAGTAGAGCGGAAATTTAGAATTATAAAAATTTTAGAATTTTGCCCGTGCTTTGCTTGCTTTAAATTTTAAAATTTAGCTTGGAGCATCGACACAGAATTTTAAAATTTTATGGAACTTGGAGGAGATAGAATTTTATCTTGCCTGTGCCTACTCTAAATTTTAAAATTTAGCGCAGTACGGAGGCTTTTCAATTTAGAATTTTACCCGTCCTTTGCAGACTTGAAATTTTAAAATTTAGAGCGGCAAAATACCATAAAATTGGGTAGGGCAAAGCGATTTTAAATTTTAAATGCACCATAAGAATAAGGCGGTAGAATACGCCAAAATATCTTTTTATAAAAATGGGGAAATTTATGCGAGATTACGACAAAGAGCCGATAGTTGTAAAAAATGACTATTTGTTAAAAAGCGAATTGGCTATAAGAATTTTCTTCTTAATATTAGCATCAATCTTCGCTATTAGATGTATTTTTCCCATAGAAAGCCTTTTTAATAATGCCCTTAGAAAAAGTGAGTTAGCACTTTGCATATGTGTATTTTTTGGTTCAATTTTTAAAGATTTGGCAATGGTAAGAGGTATGCTGGCAAATAGCTTACAAATTAGAATTTTTAATAAAAGAATTGAATGCGATTATGTAGACTTTGCCGGTAATTGTAAAATTTTAGAATTTGGAGTTGATGAAAAAACAAAAATTACATACTCATATATGCCTAGGTTTGGCGAAAAAATTGGTAATAAGCCTAATATGAAAATATCAGAAAAAATAGCTGATACTTTAGTCTATATACCGGCTATGCTAATAAATATGTCTTTTGTTTTAATATTTCAAATTCTAAAGCTTTTTAAAATAGAAAGATATTATATAC
>UQCL01000015.1 GCA_900539505.1 uncultured Campylobacter sp.
CGTAAGATCGTCGGCAGCGTCAGATGTGTATAAGAGACAGAGCTTAAATTTTTTAAAAGCTATCCGATCGAATATTTTAAACACCATAACATAAATAATATAAGAATTATGAGACGAGTAGTGGCTGCGCTAAATGATTTTGGTTTTTTAGAAAAAGATTTAAAGGATTTTAAATACACCGAGCAAATTTTAGTAAAAGGCATTATGGAAATAGCTACTATAAATGCTTTGAAATTAAATATGGATTTTAAGGAGCTTGATAAATATTCTTTTAAGTACTTTACTACTAATCTTAAAGATAACGAGAAAAATAAAGAGTTTGACGAGGTTATAGAATATGCTCAAATAAATTACCTTGAGCCAAGTGACATAAGAGAGGAAATCATAAGCTATATAACAAAATCCATAACAGATGACGAAAAGATTAGAGATGTTGTTAATATCATAAAATTTAAAGAAGATAAGCTTAAGAAATTGGATGGATATATGCATAGATTGCAATACGACTTTAAATTGGATGATGGAGAATATTGCAATAAAATAAGAGATTTTCTTGCTGACAATATTGATATGGTGTATGTTTTAGGGGTAAGTAATTTTATTTTCTATATAGAGTTTATCAAAGAACGAAATCCGACACAAGCTGATGAATACCATAATTTTGCCATTAATATATTGAAGGGCATATTGGAAAATAATAGTTACAATACCATTTTGCCGTATAATCCTGATATAGATAAAATTTTAGAATTTGACCCCGTATTAATAGAGTATGATGATAACTTGAGGGATATGTCTGATCGTTCAAAAATTAGCACAAAAGAGGGAATTTTAGATCTTTTAAAGAATGGAAATGAATTGGAGCTTGAAGTATTTGAAAAAGTAGACGATGAAAAATTAAAACAATTAATACTAAATGACTGGGAATTTTGCTTTGGCGTTGTAAGTTGTTTAAATAGTAACCTTTTGATATGTTCCAGTTGTGAAAATTTGATAAATAAGTTTATCAGAATTTTTGAGAGTATAAATTCCGATAAAAATACTGTCAAATCCATCAAGCTTTTAAATGCAATAAAAGAAATTACGATAAAAACTAAAATTTTAGGCGAAAATCGCCTAAAATTTTAGTTTACTTCATACCTCTCGCCGGGTTTCATTTCGATTATTTCCCACGGCAAGCCCTGCTTATTTAGCTCGTCCATGAAAGGCTTTGCGTCGAAATTTTCCATATTAAAGACACCTTTGCCGCTCCAGATGCCCTTTGCCACCATCATCGAGCCGATCATCGCAGGCACGCCTGTGGTGTAGCTCACGGCCTGCGCGCCCGTCTCGGCGTAGCAAGCCTCGTGATCGCAGACGTTGTAGATATAGACCTGGCGCTCTTTGCCATCTTTTAAGCCACGTATCACGCATCCGATGTTGGTTTTGCCCTTCGTGCGAGGACCGAGGCTCGCAGGATCAGGCAGTAGCGTCTTTAGAAACTGTATCGGAACGATTTTCACGCCGTTATGCTCTACCTCGTCGATGCGCAGCATGCCGACGTTTTCTAGACACTTCATATGCGTGAGGTAGCTCTGTCCGAATGTCATAAAAAAGCGGATTCGCTTTAGCCCCTTGATGTTTTTAACGAGGCTTTCTAACTCCTCGTGATAGAGCAGGTAGCTGTCCTTGACGCCGACTTTCGGGTAGTCCCATTTAAACATTATCTGCATCGGCCCCGTTTCTTTCCACTCGCCGCGCTCCCAGTAGCGGCCTTTTGCGCTCACTTCGCGCAGGTTTATTTCAGGGTTGAAATTCGTCGCAAACGGATATCCGTGATCGCCCGCGTTGCAGTCTAAGATGTCGATCTCATGGATCTCGTCAAAGAGATTTTGCTGTGCGTAGGCGCAAAATACGTTGGTCACGCCCGGATCAAAGCCGCTTCCCAGCAGCGCCATCGTGTTTGCGGCTTTAAACTCGCCGTCCTTCGCCCACTGCAGCTTGTATTCAAATTTCGCGGTGTCCGGGTGCTCGTAGTTTGCGGTGTCGATGTAAGGTATGCCAGCGCGAGAGCACGCGTCCATGAGCGTTAGGTCTTGATACGGCAGCGCGACGTTTAGTAACAGCTCGGCACCCGTTTTTTTGATTAAATTTACGACCGCGTCGGTATCGTCCGCGTCGATCTGAGCGGTATCAATCTGTACGCCTAGGCGGTCTTTGATAAACTTAGCGATCGCGTCGCACTTGCTTTTGGTGCGGCTTGCTAATGTGATTTTTGTAAAAACGTCCGCGTTCATCGCGCATTTTACGGTCGCGACTTGGCTCACGCCGCCCGCGCCTATGATTAAGATATTTGACATTTTGGCTCCTTTAAATTTTAAATTTAGTTGCAATTTTAGCAAATTTAAGATGAATTTTAAGCGATGAAGCACTGTTCATATTGGAAGTTTGATTTATGGCGGACGCGGAGCACAAGCCCGTTCTAGCAATAGCGCCGAAAGCGGCGTTTACTAAAATTTACGCGGATAGCGGCATGCCGATTGACGGCGGCACGAGATTAAATTTCCCGCCTTGCATCGCGCGATAAAATTTTAAGCCTTAAGCGCTCGTTTAAATTTAACGTTCCGCGGCAAGGCGTGGAGAATTTAAAATTTAAAGCTCGCCCGCTTCGCCATAAAATTTATCGCGCCTTTTGCCCGATGTACGGCAAAACCGTATACCGCGGCTAAATTTAGCGCTTTAGCGAACAGCGGTTTAAAAAGTAGCAAGCGGGACAAAATCCCGTGACGCCTACGATAAAGGGCACTAGTCCCACTAGCCCCCACCAGCTGCCAAACACGGCTCCGGCGATCATTATCGCTAGTCCGATCAGCGCTCTTATTATCCTAGTTTTTTTACTTAGCATTGTGTTTTCCTTTCTTTTTTACGCGTATTTATACCGAAATTTTCATAAAATGCACGATACGTAACGACATACGCATATTGATTAAATTCGGCTTTGTTTAATTATATTTTCTTTTACGTAAAAGCTCGGTGATAAAATTTAGCTACAAAATATTTTAAGCATTGATTTATTTCGTGACTAACTCACCGAAATTGCGCTAAAATTGGGGTAAAATTTAGAAAAAACAAGGAAAAATATGAAAACGCAGGATGAAAAACCAAACTGGCTACAGCACTTCCCCATAATGTTTTACACCGTAGTTATGGGGCTTGGCGGACTAGCTCTCGCGTACGAGCGGCTAAATTTGATCTTTGATATCTCAGGCGCGGTTTTTGAGATTTTACGCGGCGCGGCGAGCCTAGCCTACGTGCTCATCTGCGCTTGTTACGCGGCAAAACTCATCAGATATCCGCAAGCTTGCAAGGCGGAGTTTTTCCACCCGGTGCGCGTAAATTTTTTCGCCGCATTTTCGATCGGCACGCTACTAGTCGCCTCGCTCTGGCGGGACTTTGCCCCCGTTTACGACGCGCTTTTTTGCGCAGGCACGGCGTTTCAGACCTTTATCACGCTGCATGTCGTCTCCTTTTGGATCAAAAATAACGTCCAGATCGCGCACTCAAACCCCGCGTGGTTCATACCGATCGTGGGTAATCTCTTTGTCCCGCTAGCAGCGCCCGCCGCGAGTGAGCTTGCGTGGTATTACTTTGCTATCGGGATATTTTTTTGGCCCGTACTTTTTGCGGTTTTGTTTTACCGCATCATCTTTCACGATCAGATGCCGCAGAAATTTATCCCGACGCTTTTTATCGTGATCGCGCCACCCGCGATGGCGTTTTTGGACTACGTCAAGCTCACCGGCGGCTTTGACGCGACGGCAAAGATCATGCTCTACGTCACGCTATTTTTCGCGCTTCTCATCCTTTTTATGTTTAAAAGCTTTTTGCGGCTAAAATTTTTCCTCTCGTGGTGGGCGTTTACCTTCCCGACAGCTGCGGCTAGCATCGCGTTTTTGCGAGCGTTCGAGTTTAATGGGATCAAGTTTTTCTTGTTTGCGGGAGCGGCTGGGTTTGCCATCCTATGCGTTTTTATAGGTATCGTGGGCTTTTATACGGCAAAAGCGATGTGGCGCGGCGAAATTTGCGTGCCTGAGGAGTAAAATTTTATGCGAGCTCGACTTAAAAATTTCGACAAGCGTAAAACAAGGTGAACTCGAACGTAGGCGGGCAGTAGGGTAAAATTTGCGTATCGAAGGATAAAAATTTACACACAGCTTTAAATTTGGAATTATGATAAATTTTAACCGAGCGAAATTCTATCATTGCAGAAAGTTCGTCTAAATTTAGCTCGCTGCGTGTTTTAGAGTTTAAATTTATACGCTACAGCAAAGAAGCGCAGTGCGATATTTACGATCGAGGCGGCACCGATCTTGCGCCGTACCGCCAAAATCAAATTTCGTAGCGATAAATTTTGCCGAAATTTTCATCCAGATTGTAGCTAAACTCACCGCCTGCGTAATAGATTGTCTCGCCGCTCTCCAGCTCGAAGCGCTGATACACGCGCAGCACGACCTCGTTTTCGCTGATGCCTTGGACATGGATAAAGATATCGCTCTTCTTGCCTGCGGTCATCGCCATTTGGTAGAGCTGATTAAATAGCACGTATTCAGCGTTTTTCTCGGCGTCCTCTTGGGATAAAAAGCCCTCCAGTACGCCCAGCATCTCCGCGCGAAATTCCGTTCTGGCGCGTGCATAGGCGTTTTGGATATTTTCGATCTGGTTGGTATCGAGTAAATTTAAAAGCGAATGTTTGCCCACGTAAAGCGTCGCGCTCGATGTGATTTTGCCGTCCTTGTCGGTCACCAGTCGCAGAGCTTTCTCTACGCGCCACAAGGCTTCTTTTAGCTCGAGCCCGCTTTCAATTTCAATTTTCATCATAGATCCTTTATCAAGAATGCGGAATTTTAGCGTGAAATTTTAAATTTTAAAGACAACCTTCGCGATCAGATACGCCATATACAGCATCAAAACTCCCACGAGCGCGTCGATTATACGCCATGCCCTATTGCTTGCAAAAAGCTTCGAAAGCGCCCCTGAACCGTAGCCCAAGCCGAAAAACCACGCAAACGATACGAACATAACTCCCGCGTAAAACCACAGCTTTTGGGCATCTGCGATCGTAGCGCCGAGCGAGCCCACGACCACGACGGTGTCTAAATACACGTGCGGATTTAGAAGCGTCACCGCAAGGGCTTTGGCTACGACGGGCGCTAGCGGGCTATTTGCCGAGTTTTGAATCTTGGCAAAATGCGAGCCCCTGTAGGCGCTAAAAAACGAGCTTAGCGCGTAGCAGAGCAGAAATATGACCCCGCCTATGCCTAAAATTTGGGTAAGAAGCGAGCCCTGCTTAAGGGCGCCGCCGATTAAAAATATCCCTACGGCCGTAAATAGGGCATCGCTTAGCGCGCAGACCGTGCAAACAGCCGCGACATGGTTTTTTGCAAGACCTTGGGAGATGACGAAGATGTTTTGCGCGCCGATCGCGACGATGAGCGAGAGCATCAGCGCGGCTCCTTGCAAGAAAATTCCGATCGGCAAGGAGTTCAAGACCGCGCCTCTACTTGTTTTTACTTTCGCAGGCGGAGCTTTGCATCGCGGCATCGACGGTATCGGAGTCAGCTACCGCCGTACTTTCGGGCGCAGCGCCAGGCTCATTATCGCCCGCGGAAATTTTAGACGCGAAATCCTCGGCGCCTGTGAAATTTTCGCCCGCGCTGGCGCTATTTAAGGAAGCGGCACCATTCGGCGCGGCGGAGCTTTGTTCGTTTAAATTTGAAGCGCCCTTCAAATTCTGCGCGCCGTTTGAATTAGCGGCGTCATTAAAATTTTGTGCGGTAAAATCCTGCGCGGCGCCGGAATTTTCCGCGCCTGAATTTTCACCTAAATTTTGTGCGGCGCTAGAATTTTGCGTATCGGAATTTTGCGAAGCAGAATTTTCATCGCAGAAGTTTTTAATTTTAAAATTTTTACCGCTATCCGCGCTTTTTTTAGAACCTTTGGCGCCCTTGCGAGCTTTTGAAGCGACTTGCTCTTCCTCGGAGCTCTGCGAAAGACCGGCTTTTTCGCGCAAAATTTTACTTAGCTCGTAGATCGAAATTTCAAACGAGCCCGGTAGCGTGGCCTCCGTGTCGCTGTAAAATCGTAAAAAATTAAAGCGGTCCTGCGCCTGCGGCGCTTTTTTGAATACAAAATTTAAAAGCTCCGTTTTGTTTCTGCCTGCGACGAAGGTTTTGGTGCCTAAATTTGCGATATCTTTGTATTCGAAGCTCTCGGAATTTGCGCCGCGCACGATCGTAAGGGCGTCCTCGCCGATCTGCAAATAATTTTTAGCGCCGAGTCTGAGCGCGCAAAAAAACGCGCAAAATGCCGCGACTACGGAAGCAAAAAGCGCCGCGCCGCCAAAGCCCGCGTGGTAGCAATATCCGCTAGCGAGCGCCAAAATCGCCGATCCCGCCAGCGTCATCACTACGGGCTTTTTATTCTCTTTTACTATCATCTTCCCTGCTTAATCAGTTGTCTTATATATTCGTAAATTTTAAAATTTAGCGCATCCATTACCGAGTCTTTAGAGCCCGGATTTTTGATGCTTTGGTAGTTGAGATTAGTTACGTAATCCTTCCAAGCGCCTTTGTTTTTAACGCTTATGTAGAGGCTAATCTGCGAGTCGTAGAAGTAGTCTCTGTAATAATCGTCGTCGTCCCAAGGATCATAACCGAACGGCATCCCCCAGCCCACGCCTACGCCCGTATATCTATAATACCTGCCAAAGCCCATTCCGAAGCTAAATCTCGGATTATCCCATGATCTGCGCGAAAAATCCGCCTTGCGGAAGTAGTTGAGATTGCCGCCGATTTGAACATTCGCCGCGCTTTTATTTACGACCTTAAATCCATCTGCACGCAGATGCTGGATCACTACTTGGGTTAAATTTGAATCCGTCGTTGAGGTGTTGGTAAAATTTACGCTTATGAGTTTATCCTGCGGAAATTCCATAATGTGAAGCGGCTCGGAAGTGCGCACGATACCGCTATTTACGGGCACATTTTTAGAGCAGCCCGTAAAAATCAAAAACGCCGAAATGACCAAAAAAAGTGAAATTTTATTTTTCAAGACGGATCCTTTCGCTTAAGATTTCAAATCCTAAATTTGAGTGATTGTAGCATAAATTTAAAATTTTAATGTCGGCAAGGTGTGATTTTTTGAAATAATCTAACGATCGATACGCAGAAGCGGAGAATTTCAAATAAAATTTCGCGCCGAGCGACCGCTAAATTTAAAGTCGTCGCTCGGTTGAAATTTCTGCGAAAAGAGGCGGAATTTTAAAACCGGAGGCGTTTAAAATTCCACAATCTTATAGGTTCACGCCGCGCGTAAGCACGCGCTTGCGATAAACCTCCGAAACCCTAGACGCGTCGCCCACGATTAGAGCGTTCGTGCAACAGATCGCCGCGCACATCGGAACCTTTCCCTCCGCGATGCGGTTTTGACCGTATTTATGAAGCTCCTCGTGAGAAAACGTAGGCTCCGGTCCGCCCGCGCACATAGTGCACTTATCCATCGCGCCTTTGATACCGAAAGCTCCGTCTCTAGGGAATTGCGGAGCGCCGAACGGACACGCGTAGAGGCAGTATCCGCAGCCGATACATTTATCTTTGTCGTGTAAAACGACGCCGTCGGTTCTGATATAGAAGCATTGAACCGGACAAACCTGCGCGCAAGGCGCATCGGTGCAGTGTTGGCAAGCAATAGAGCTTGAAACCTCCTGCCCTTCGATGCCCTCGTTTAAAGTGATAACTTTGCGCCTATTGATCTGCACGGGAACCTCGTGCGCCGAGCTGCAGGCTACCTGGCAACCATAGCAAGCGATGCAACGCTCGACATCGACGTAAAATTTTAATCTTGCCGGCATTTTATCTCCTTATGCTCTTTCTAGTCTGCAAAGACCGGCGTTAAATTCCGAAATTTGCGTATTTATGTCAAAGCCGTAGTTGGTAATCGTATTTGAGCTCTCGCCTCTGATATATGGCTTAGTACCCTCAGGATAGCGCTCGCTTAGATCCTCGCCTTGGAAAATTCCCGCGAAGTTATACGGCATAACAATACGATCAGGCGTTACGGCGTGCGAATAGATGCACTTGACTTTGATCTTCGTGCCTTGCGGCGAATGAATCCACATCATCTCGCCATCTTTGATACCTTTATCAGCGGCAAGCTTAGGATTTACGTGCGCAAACATCTCCGGAGTAATCGCCGAAAGATACTTGCTCGTTCGCTCGATCATACCCGCACCGCTTAAATTTACGAGCCTTAGCGAGCTCACGATAGTAGGGAAATCCTTGCTCCAATCCTGCTTTTTCTGCTCGGAAATAAATCTCGTAAAGACGCGGAAATTTCGTTTTTGATCCGCAAAGGTCGGATATTTCTCCACCAAATCCCATCTCGGCGAGTGGATCGGTTCGCGATGCTTTGGAATTTGATCCGCAAACTGCCAAACCTTCGCTCTAGCTCTTGCGTTTCCGCAAGGACAAATTCCAAACTCGCGGCATTTTTTAGCGATAATGCCGCTATAATCTGTGCTCCACGTAGGTCCCATCTTGGCTTTTTCATCCTCGCTTAGTGTGATGCCTAAAACCTGCTCGATATTTGCTTTTGTAATCTCCGCATGACCGCCCGAAATTTTTGATCCCGGAAGGGTAATGCTCTCGTCGGCTAGCTGCGAAACGCCGTCGTGCTCTAAGCCAAAGCGGTTCCTAAAGCCCATGCCCCCATCTGCATAAGGTCTAGTTACGTCGTAAAGAATCGGCGTGCCCGGGTGTTGCGTATCCCAGCAAGGCCATGGAAGCCCGTAGTATTCGCCCTCTACTTCGCCGCCTATGCCGCGCAGGGTATCGGGATCAAATAGATGCCAGTTTTTCTGCTGTCTGCGAAATCTAGCTGCGGTGCGTCCGTTATTTCCAATACTTTGAGTATTGCGTGCGATCTCATCGGTAGCGTCGTCAGGCCAAACAAAATCGTCTTTAACCTGCTTAAGCTCGCCATCAACGATGCCCATCTTCATGCCGCGAACGTATTCGTCGTAAAAGCCGAATTTTTTCGCGAATAAAAACATTACCTCCTGATCCTCTTTGCTCTCAAATAGAGGCTTAACGATCTGAGTTCTCCACTGACCGCTGCGGTTTGTAGCGCTTAGATGACCTTCGCTCTCAAACTGCGTAGCTACCGGCAAAACATAAATTCCATCCGGTCTATCGTTTAGAATCGCTACTTCGTTTAAGAACGGCTCGGCGACTACCAGCATATCGATCTTACCTAATGCTTCTTGAGTCTCGCGAACGTGAGCCATAGAAGTAATTCCTGTGCCTTGCACCCAAAGAACGCGGACATTGCCACTACTTAAAACGGGCTCGTTTTTCAAAACGCCCTGCCACCATTTAGATAGCGAAAAGCCCTTTTCGTTGCGCCAGTTTATCACGTCTTGCTCGATGCTCGGATCGTAGTGAAAATACTCGGTAAAATTCGTGCCAGGCACTTTTTCACCCTGCTTTTCGTGCGGCTGCTTAGTAGAGACGGCAAATCTTTTAATAAACTGCTCGTAATCTACGCCCCAGCCCTTAGTAAAGTGCTTCCAAGCGTTATCGGCTAGCCCGTAATACGCAGGTAAGCTATCGGAGAGATTGCACATATCGGTAGCGCCCTGAACATTATCATGGCCTCGAAGGATGTTGCAGCCGCCGCCCGGCTTGCCCATATTGCCTAGTATGAGCTGCAAAAGAGCCAAAATTCTAGTATTAGAACTTCCGATCGAGTGCTGTGTAATGCCTAGAGCCCAGCACAGAGTAGCGGGCTTTGTGGTAGCGAACATCCTCGTAAATTCTATCAGCTCCTCTTCTTTGCAGCCGGTGACATTGGCTACCTCTTTAGGATCCCACTTCTCAGCTTCGGCTCTAATCTCCTCTACAGCGTAGGTTCTGGTTTTTATTAGCTCCTTATCTTCCCAGCCGTTTTTAAAGATTAGATGCAGCATTCCGTACACAAACGCTATATCGGTTCCCGGACGAATTCTAATATACATATCGGCCTTAGCCGCAGTTCTAGTAAAATTTGGATCAACTACAACGATTTTCGCGCCGTTTCTATCGCGAGCCTGAAGAGCGTGCTTCATAGCTCCCACTGGATTTGCAACCGCGGAATTCGCACCTATGAAAAGGATCATTTTAGAATTTTTCGCCATATCACCTACGTGATTTGTCATAGCTCCATAACCCCAAGTATTCGCCACACCGGCGACTGTTGCGCTATGTCAAATTCTGGCTACGTGGTCGTTGCTGTTCGTACCCCAGAAGGCTGCAAATTTTCTAAAATAATATGCCTGCTCGTTACAAAATTTAGCCGAACCCAGAAATACCACACTATCTGGGCCGTCCTCTTTGCGAACTTGAAGCATTTTATCGCCGATTTCGTTAACGGCTTGCTCCCAACTTATGCGCTCCCACTTGCCGCCAACCTTTTTGAGCGGATATTTAAGACGCATTTTAGATTTGGTTAGATCGATTTGATCGATTCCCTTACAGCAGTGACTGCCCTGCGAGATCGGGTGATCTACTGCCATATCTTGGCGAATCCAGGTATTGGTGCTCTCATCCACTTGAGCCTCGATACCACAGCCTACGGAACAGATCGAACATATCGTTCGCTTCATAACGGAACCTGGAAATGGGTTTTTGATCTCTTGCTCAGTAGCAGCTCTTAGCGTATTATTTTCGCCAAACGCAGCTACGCTACTCGCTCCTAAAGCGGCGAGTTTCAAAAACGATCTCCTTCCGATCGCATTCTCACTCATGAAAATTCTCCTAGTAAGCTACTTTATAGTATTTTTTCCACGCTTCACTCTCCCAGTAAAGCACCTCTTTTTTCGGTGATTTGCCACGAACGGTATCGCCATAGTCCTGCTCGCTTTTCGCTAGAGCCTGAGACGCGGCAACGCCCACGGCACCTACTGCGCCGATTTTTAGAGATTTTTTAAGAAAATCCCTGCGTTTGTTCTCCATGGTCTTCCTTTGTGAAGAAATCGCTTTAAATCTTTTATTGTAGTAACGCCTGTTACAGGATTTAAGTCTAATGAATTATAACGAAAAGGCAGTGAGATGGAAATTAAATTTTAAGTTACTTTTTAAATTTTATTTAAAATTCAAAATATAAAGTTCTAACTAAAAAACTACTCGCAAAACTCTAGCTTGCAAGTTTAAAATTTAACCGAAATTCTGCTTTTGCGTTAAGATTTCCGTTAAAAATTTTATTTATCAATCCAGATCAAAAATATCTTCCGGATTGGTAAATTTATTTTGATAGCCGCCTTTTTTGATCGCTTCTTTAACGACGCTGCGATCTTTCTTTTGCGGAGCAGCTATAGCTAAAAGAGAGCGTTCTAGCGCAAAAAAGCTTCTCATTAGTGCGCCTAATGATTTGAAAAAATCCGCCCGCACATGCCCGCACAAAAGCTCGCTAAACTCATCCACAAAGCTGTTGGTGACATTCGTAAAAAGCTCTAACGCCAGCGCTTCGCCGTCTTGCGCGCCGACGAAATTTTTAGCGTATTGCGAGTTCGCAGCATTTTTGCCATCCTGCGAGTCCGTAAAATTTTTACTGCCATGCAAACCTGCAGAATTTTTTCCGTCTTGCGCCGTTAAGCTCGCGCTATTTGTGGAATTTTGCTCGTTTGCCGCGGAATTTTGTCCGTTTAAAACCGCGCTGTGTTTTGCAGCCGCGTCGCGCAGCAGAGTCGAATGCAGGTAAAAAATAAATCCCACATAATCCTCGCACTCTTTGCAAAGCTCCATATTGCGGCGAAATTTACTCTTTTTTAGCACGTCGATTACTGCGACACGCATACGCCCATCGTCGCGCCCCTCGTCGTAGAAGCTTGCACTCATCGGCACATTGGCATATGAAAAATCAAAAAGCACGGAATTTTGCTCGCTTTTAAACGCTGCAAAATCGAATTTCGCCAAATTTTGAAATTCCGCCTCATCGCTAGGCACAATGGGCGAGCTGCGTAAAAACTCCAGCTGTTCCTTCCAGCGCTTAAATTTCGCATCCGTTTCATAGAAAAAAAACGGAATTGCAAAAAATTCGTAGTAGTAGCTTCTTGCTTGAAGTAGATTCGCATCCATTACATTGCCCCTTTTCTAGCATCTTCTATCTGCTTTTTTATCATTATTTTCGCCTTGCAATCGCCGCAGCAAAAAAGAGTCTTCATCTTTTCAGGCTCGTTTGCAAAATGCGCGCCCATCATATCCGCGATCTTCATCACGGCTTTGCTCGTCGCAAATTCCTTACCGCATTCAATGCACTTAAAAAGCTCATCTTTAGCTAGCATTTTGTAATTAAAAAATCCCGGCTCAAGCTCCACGCCGCAAGGCTCAAGCTCGATCGTATCCTTTTCGGCGCAGCTTAGCACGCAGTAGTTACACGTCGTGCAAAGCGAGGCATTGAGCTTAATTGAATTATCGCTGTTATCGGCATACAGCGCGCCGGTATTACAGGCACCCACGCAGCTAAGGCATAGCGTGCAGCTTGCTTCGTTTATGTTTACTTTGCCAAATTTTAGCAACTCTCCGCTTTTTACAGCGCCGAAGCTACCATCGCCGACCATTGCGCTTACGCGTTTGGAAAAAATTTCTTTCTTGCTAAGGCCCTGCTCGTTTAAGCTAAATGCCCACGGCTGAGAGCTTTGCGCCCACTTTAGCACCTCTTGCAGCTCGGTTAAATTTCGCGCTAAAAATACCGCGTCCTTGCCATAGATCGCGCGCGAAATTCCATTGATGAGCTCCGCCGCCTCGCGCGTGCCCTCGCCCGCGTTCGTGCCGTAAATGATCACACTCGAGCCGCTTTCTTGCATCGCGCTTAGCAGATTTACCTCATCTATTTGCTTGCTTCCAAAAATTCCAAACGGCAGCACGCCGCACGGAAGCTGCGCTGCGGGTGCGGACTCGATTTCGCTCTCTGCGATGAGAAGCGGAATTTTGCCTGCATAGAGCTTTGCGATCTCGCCAAATACGCTTTGAGGCAGCTTGGCAAATTTTAGCGCGCCGCTAGGGCAGACGCTCACGCACGCGCCGCAACCGATGCAGTCGATATGCGAAAATACTAACTCGCGCTTTTCGTCGTTTTTCAAAATCGCCACTGTAGGGCAAACCTCCACGCATGGCGCGCGCAGCTCATTTCGCCTGCCGTGATATTGGCAGATCGCAGGAT
This sequence comes from uncultured Campylobacter sp., assembly GCA_900539505.1. Taxonomy (GTDB): domain Bacteria; phylum Campylobacterota; class Campylobacteria; order Campylobacterales; family Campylobacteraceae; genus Campylobacter_B. The sequence continues at coordinate 13,234 of UQCL01000015.1, forward strand.
CGAAGATCGTGGAATTCTTATAATGATAAACTGGGCTTTTGGAATTTAAAATTTCTAAAATTTCATCGTCTTTTAACCCCGAAATCTCGTAGCAGCCGCTTTGTCGTAGCTGATAGGGCGCCGCGCCGCTAATCAAGAAAAAATCCGCCTCAGTCTCAACCTCATCTCGCTCGCTTAAAATCGTAACCGCAAGATCGCCAATCTCACCATAGACGAACTTAATCTCGGCCCTGCTTAACGCGATCACCTTAGATCCGTGCTGCCTAAGTAGCCCCACAAGCCCCTCTCGCGGCTCATCACAGGCGAGAATTACGTTTTTGCCGACGGGCTTTTGATAGTCGCTATCTAGGGCACCGTCAAAGGCGATATCTTTGGCGCGATACAAAATATCTACGTTTTTAGCAATTTGCAGCGGCTCATCCACGGAATTTTCTATATAAAAATTTATCTCGGGCGCATAAATTTGCGCTTTTAATTTCGGCGAATTCGCAACGATAAATTCCTCTTTTTTCGCCCCCTCTTCATCGCCGCAAATTTCGATATCGTCGCTTAAGACGACATCTTTTAGCCCCGCGGCGTAAAATCCATGTTCTTTCATAATCTATCCTAAATTGATAATTAGGCGGGTTTTACTCTTATTTTCTAAACAGCTTTTAAATTCTGCGCTTAAAGTAAATCGAATTTAAATTAATAATTCTATAGATAAAGCAAAATCAAAGCTTTAAATGATAAAATCGCCTAAATTTTAAGGCATCGGGGTCGCAATGCAACGAATCAAACTACCCAAAATCGACAAAATCGCAAACGCGCAGGAGTTTCAAAACTGCCTCCGCCCGCAAATCATCAAAATCGCGCAGGAGCTCATCCGGCAGGAGCGCGAAAAGGCGCTGCAAGGAGGCGCGGTCGCAAGCGAAAGCGAGATCATCGCACGCATCAAATCGCGCTACGAAAAATTTCAAAACCTAAGTCTCAAACCACTCATTAACGCAACCGGCGTAGTGCTACACACAAACCTCGGCCGCAGCGTCATCGGCGCCGAAATTTTAGCCCGCGCGCAAAAGGTCATCACCTCATATTCAAATTTAGAATACGACCTATCCGAGGGCGCGCGCGGCAACAGATACGACTACATAGCGCTTTTGTGCAGCGAGCTCTTCGGCGCGCAGGACGCGCTCGTGGTCAATAACAACGCTGCGGCGGTCTTTTTGGTGCTAAATACCTTCGCGCGCGGACGCGAAGTCGTGGTAAGCCGCGGCGAGCTAGTCGAGATCGGCGGGAGCTTTCGAGTAAGCGAGGTGATGGCAAACTCGGGCGCAAAGCTCACAGAGATCGGCACCACGAACAAAACCAAGCTGGAAGATTACGAAGAAGCGATCAATGAAAATACGGCGATCTTGATGAAGGTGCACCGCTCAAATTTTAAAATTTCGGGCTTTAGCTCTAGCGTAAGCGCTGCGGAGGTGGCGGCTCTCGCACGTCGCGCATCGCAGGCAAAGAGAGAATTTTTAGCGCTCAGAGCGGCGAATTTTAAAAATTTAGCAGATCTTTGCGGCGGCTCTTCGGACACAGCGGGCGAAATTCTAAATTCTGCGCCGAACGGTTTAAGCTTAGCTGCAAGCTCTGCGAATGCTCTAAATTTAAATAGCGGCGAGCAGTTCGAAAAGAGCGAGCGTTTTTATGGAGACAGTGTGGGCGACAAGAGCGAAATTTCTAAAATTTGCCCCGCAAAATTTAGCATGAAAAAAACGGACAATTTTAACGAGATCATTGATTACTACGATCTTGGAAGCGGCTACGTAAGCGAGCTGGGATTTGGGCTAGGCAAAAGCGAGCCCTCAATCTTTGAGCTTTTAAAAAGCGGCGTGCGGCTGCTTAGCTTTAGCGGCGACAAGCTCTTCGGCTCCGTGCAGTGCGGCATCATCCTAGGAGATCGCGAGCTCATCGCGCGCCTGCGCAAAAACCAGCTACTGCGAATGCTGCGCGTGGACAAGATCACGCTAAGCCTGCTTGCCGAGACGATCAAGGCGTATATAAATAAAGAATTTCACCTCATCACGACGATAGATCAGATCCATCTAAGCCTAGATGAGCTACGTGAGCGAGCGGAGCTAGTGCGATCGCGCATCGGCGTAAAATCACAGATCGTGCCGACCACTACCTTCGTAGGCGGCGGTACGATGCCGAGCGCCTCTTACCCTAGCGTCGCGCTTGCGATACTTGACGGCGCAGATCCGCAGAGCACGCAGGCAAAATTTCGCGCTGCGGGTATAATCGGACGGATCGAGGATGATAAATTTTTGCTCGATTTCAGATCGATTTTAAAAAGCGACTTGCAAGATTTAATAAAAAAGATCGGAGAAATTTATGAATAGCGTAATCATAGGCACCGCAGGCCACATCGATCACGGAAAGACCGCATTAATCAAGGCGCTAAACGGCTTTGAAGGGGACCGAATGCCGAGCGAAAAGCAGCGTGGCATCACGATCGATCTTAGCTTTTCGCATCTGCGCTCGGGGAATACCAACGTCGCTTTCATCGACGTTCCTGGGCATGAAAATTTAGTAAAGACGATGATTAGCGGCGCGTATGCCTTCGACGCTGCGATGCTAGTAGTCGCCGCAGACGACGGGCTAATGCCGCAAAGCCGCGAGCATATTCAAATTTTATCGCTGCTTGGGGTAAAAAGCGTGATCCTGTGTATCAGCAAGTGCGATCTAGCTGACGACGCGCGCAAGGCGGAGGTCGCGGCGCAGTGCAGGGAATACATCTACAAATTTAAAAATTTGCAAATTTTAAATACCTTTTTTATCAGCATAAAAGACCCCGCAAGCATCGCCGAGCTGAAAAACTATCTCTTCAATATCAAGCCCGCGCAGCGCCAAGGAGGCGGCGTAGTGCACTACTACATCGACCGCGTCTTTTCGCTAAAAGGACTCGGCACCATCGTAACGGGCAGCCTCATTAACGGCGCGATTTCAAAGGGCGAGAAGCTTTATAACTGCGATCTGGGTAAAGCTTTTAACGTCAAAAGCGTGCAGATCCACGACGAGGACACGCCGCTAGCGCAGGCTCCAAACCGCGTCGCGCTGAGCTTGGACGCCAAAACGAGCGAGCTTGAGAAGGGGCAAATCCTAAGCAAAAAGGGCTTTTTCCGCGGCTTTAACGAAGCCGACTGCACCTTTAGCGGCGAAATTTCGCACAACCAAGACGTGCTGTTTTGCGTCGGAAGTAAGCAAAGCGCGGCAAAAGCGCTCATTTTAAAAGAACTTGAAAGCGGCGAGAAGCTCGTAAGCTTTAAATTTGACAAAACGATGTTTTTGAAATTCAATGAACCCTTCGTCTGCCTGGCAAACTCGCGCGTAATCGGCGGCGGGCGCGTGCTAAACGCCGTAGTCGAGCCGCTAAAAAAGCAGAGCAAAGCCGTGCTTCTAACCGCGCTTTTGAAGCGAAATTTCACCGAAGCGTTTAAAATTTTAAGCGGCTTTCACAAGCATGGATTCGGACTATTTTCGGCGTATCAGCGCTTCGGAATGGAGTACGACGAAGCGGTAAAGATCGCGCGCGGCATAGAAGGGACGTATTTTGACGAAGCAAATTTATGCGTTTACGATCTAAGCGCGATCGAGGACGTGAAAAGCCTCATAAAATTTATCGTCTCAAAAAACGACTACGCGATCTTTTCGCCCGCCTCGATCGCCCTAAAGCTCTCGTGGGCTAGCGAAGAGCTCGCCGCGCGCGCGCTTAGCGAGCTTGAGCGGAGCGGCATCGTCTCCAAAAAGGGCGGAGTTTACGTAAAATCGGGGGTGGATTTTGACGCGCTCAAACAGAGCCTGGAAAGTAAAATTTTTGATCTCATCAAAAAGGGCGGTATCGCGCCGCTTGCGCCGTATAACATTTACGACGAACTGGAGATCGACCGCGAAAGCGGCGATGACGCGCTAAAGAAGCTAACATACGCCAAAAAGGTCGTCCGTCTCGCACATAATCTCTTCGTCGAGGCCGAAAATTTAGCCCTGGCGATCAAACGCCTCTACGCAATCATCGAAAAAGATGGCTTCGTAAACGTCACCAACGCCAAAGAGGAGCTTGGGCTTAGCAGGAAATTCGTCATCTGCTATCTCGAGTACCTAGATAAAATGGGAAATATCGTTACGATCGACAATAAACGCTATTTGAAAAAGTAAAAATTTAAAATTTTGCACTACAATGCGCGGAATTTTTTGCAAAGGAAAAAAATGAAAAAAGCTATTTTAACTTCAGTTGCTCTCGTAGCGAGCCTAAACGCGGCTTTAAGCGATAGCGAAATTCTATCTATCTACGGCGGCGTGCCGCAAGGTATCGACATAAAGATCGCCGAGCGCATCCCGCTTAGCGAGCCAAAGGGCGTCGAGGCGGTCGTTTTAAAAATCTCTCAAGGCAATATGTCGCAAGAGGAGATCATCTTCACCCAAGGCGATCTGATCTTTACCGATATCATCGATCCTAAAAAACGCGTAGTCTATAAGGAGCAGATCAAACAAGACCGCATCGCAGGACAGCTAAGTAAGGTCTTCAAAGCAGAGAGCAAAGACAATATCATCAAGCTAGGAAACGATCCTAAAAAACCTACGATTTTAATGCTGACGGACGCTTTGTGTCCATTCTGCCGCAAAGAGATGGCAAGGATTGAAGATACGCTAAAAAATAATAATGTCGATATCGTCATGACCTCCGTTCACGGCGATGACGGCCACGCAAAATCCGCGCTCATCTACAAAGAGATCAAAAATGCTAAAACCGACGAGCAAAAGATAGCGGTTTTTAGAAAATACTACGCTGAAGATAACAAAGCAGGCGCCAAAGACGTAAGCGCTGCTGAGCTAAACGCTGCAAAAGCCCTAGCTGCCAAATACTTCGGTGCGGGGGTAAACTCGGTGCCTTACATCATCGAACTAGACAAACTAAAATAATCTTTCTTAAATTTTGCGGAGCGATCCGCAAAATTTCGCTTCTTTCACCCAATTTCGGTAGCTTTCAATCAATCTAAATTTTGCCTCGAATTATGAATACTGCCCCTTTGGAGTTCTTGCAATTCCGCTGCTTTTAAAAATTCTGCAGTTGCGCCGCGCATAGAATTTTAAAATCTCTTACGGATGAAACGCGATCCGCAAAATTTTAAACGGGCAAAATTTAGAATTTTAAAAAATCCCAGCGTCCGCGCGAAATTCTGCGGCAGCGATTATATCTCGTGGCTTCGCATCCGAAGCGGCGCACAAGCAATCATAAATAGAATTTAAAAGTAGAAATTATGCGAGTAAATATCTTGCAGCCGAAATTTTAAAATTTCGCGGCAAAGCCAGGGTAAAATTTAGCCGCAAATTTTTGATTTGCGGCAAAGAGGAATTTGCAATCGTGCTTCAAGCTGCCTATCTTGGGCTGCGTCCGATTAAAATCAAAACTCCACGTCAAAAGCGGCTCTAGCGAGGCTATTTTTGCTCTCGCTTAGCTCGTACGATGCGCTGAGTCCGATGCTTTGAAAGATCTTATATTTCAGCCCGATCGCGCCGTTAAATACGCCGCTAGAATAATCAAGCCCCTCGACGTCGTATCTGTCCGAATACTTTCTGCTTGCATGATACGAATCGCCGCTAAACCGATACTCGTACTCAGCATTTGCAAATATCTGCAGATTACCAAAAGCCTTGATCGCGTAAATTCCCGCGGTGCCGTTCGGCGCGGTTTTTGAAGCGGAGCTAAATTTAAGCCTAGAGATCGCATCCTCGTTCATCCTAATCGCTCCAAGCCCCAAATACGGCTTAATGTAGCCGTTTTCAAATAAGAATTTGTACCCGGCTCTGGTGCTGAAATCCCAAATTTGCGACTTGTATTTTGCGCCATGGATAGCGCCGAATCCGTTGTTGGTTTCAAATTTATGATCGTTCGTCGAATATGTTAAATTGACCGCCAGATCCACATTCTCGCTAAAATCGTATCTGCCCGCCAGACCGAGCTCGTAGGATTTGATGTTTTCTTTGACACCGTCGAATTTACCCTCGTACCAAGCGTCCGATTTTTGGTAACCAAAGATCACGCCCAGCGTAAGATCATCCACTCTCTTGGAGGCTCCGAGTAAAATTCCGTCGCTCTTGTGATCGTATTTGACGCCGCCCGAGCGGTCTTTGTAATCCCCGCCGTAGTTTCCAATCGCGCTTACGTTTACGTTAAACTCCTGCCCGTCAGTGTCGGTTAAATTTTTATAAGCGGAATTTCTTGCAAGCTTTGTAAGATCCAGATCGACCTTCGAGCGCGGCATCTCGATGCCTACCCGGTTGCCGCCTCTTGCGACCTGCGAAAACAGGCTGCCGTTTTTAGGCGTGAAGTTATTGATCGCCAGCATCAGCGCTTCAAAATAGGTAGGCAGATCGTCGTATCCGCTAGGATAGGCATTCGTATCGGAGGTGATGAATAGATTTGCCGCGTTGCGCTCGCGAGATAACCTTATGATCTCGTCGTATTGATCAGCTCTGGCGTTATATATGACATGCAAAATTTTAGAGGAATTTGCGGGGTCTTTTTCAAATTCCGAGGTTCTAGGGCGGTAATGGTTTATATACTCATCCGCGCTCACTTCTTGCAGCATCCAAACGTCCGCATAGGGAGCTATGGCGTCGCGCACGCCCCAGCCATTGTTTGCCAAAACGAGCATTCCCGGGTATTTAGTCTTGATATAATTGTAAATACTCTCCATATAGGCGATAGTTGCGGGATTGTTTTCGGTATTAACCTCGTCGATGAAGTATCCAGCGATATTTTCTCTGCCGTAGAAATTTACGAAATTATCGATATCGGCATAGACTAAATTTAGATTTCTAGTAGAATTTTTGGTATAGGTATAGCCTAAATTTGATATTCCCGCCGCGATATTTCGCTTCATCTGAACTGCGTCTTCTTCTCTTCTGACCAGATATTGCGTAGTTTGATCGCCCGGTATCGCCGCCTCGTAAGAGCCGAAAGCTACATAAGGAACCAGCGCGCCGCCTATATTGGTAATGCCGTTCCAAAACTCGGCATTTACGCCGTTATTGCCCGTCCAGCGAAATGCAGGCATCATAACGCGCTGATTATTAAGCCTGCCCGAATATGAGCCCTTTTTGGCAAAGCCCCTTGCGTATTCGAGTTTGATACGAAATGAGTTTTCATACTCGTCGCTCGCGGAGCTATCGCTAGCCGCGTCGCGCCTGCTTAATTTCGCGCCCAAGCTATCCGCAGCGCTCATTACATCGGAACGGGAAGTGTTGTTGGAAGGTGATTTTTGCGCGTTTGCATAGCCTCAGGAATTCTGCTCGCTCGCATAGCCGAACCCTGCTGCACCGATAAGCGCAAGAGATACGATTTTTTTCAAAGACTTTAGCATTCTGCACCGCCTCAAATAAAATTATCCAAATTCTTAAATTTCGATAAATTTGCGGACGCGCTTTTAAAATTAAAAGCTTTGTCGAAATTTAAAAATTTAGCCGCCTTAAGACGGCTAAATTTTAAAGCTTATTTTAATGCTGCTTTTGCCTTCTTCGCGACGGTTGCGAAAGCTTCGGCGTCGTTCATAGCCATATTTGCTAAAATTTTTCTATCAAGCTCGATGCCCGCTTTTCTAAGTCCGTTTATAAATTTAGAATAGCTGATGTCGTTTAGCCTGCAAGCTGCATTGATGCGCACTATCCAAAGTCTGCGGAAATCGCGTTTTTTCGCGCGTCTGTCACGGAAGGCGTAAACGAGGCTTCTCTCCAGCTGCTCTTTGGCCTTTCTGAAATGTTTGCGTCTTGCGCTATAAAATCCGCGCGCAAGCTTTAGCACCTTGTTGTGACGGCGGCGTCTAACGATGCCCGTTTTTACTCTTGCCATATTAATCCTTTCTTAATCGGCGTCCCTTTTGGGATCTTGCCCTAAAATCCATAAATTTAGGGGAGTTTGAATGACTTTCGTCAAAAACTAACTTCGCACTATTTGCAAAGCATTTTTTTAACCGCAGATACGTTCGTAGAATCGACGTATTGGGCCTCGCGCAAATTCCTCTTGCGTTTTTGAGACATCTTCGTCAAAATGTGGCTGCGAAACGCCGAGCCTCTTTTGATCTTGTTTTTGCCCGCTTTAAAACGCTTGACGGCACCGCGCACGCTTTTCATCTTTGGCATGGTCGTCCTTTTTTTAAAGTGAACGGGAAGTATATAATAAAGTTTCTTTGAAAAATTTGAATTTAAGGAATTTTGTAGCTTAAATGAACGCAAGATAAATTTAAAGTTAAATTTTACCGCTCGATTAAGATTCGATTTGGCTGGATCCAAAAAATTTATACAAATTTAAAGGGCTAAATTCAGAGATAAACTTAGCCTGCATTAAATTTTAAAACTACGCTATTTAGCTCAAATTCACGCGCTGCGCCGCAAAGAAACAACGCGCAAATTTTAAAATTTTGCTGCACGCAGTGCAAAATGCCACTAAATTTACTCTACGCCTTTTTCGGCGTGATCAGCATATTTACGTAGCGGCCCTCCAGCGCGGGCGCCTTATCGCGATCGGCAACTTCTGCAAAAAATTCGTCCCAAATTTTATTGAGCAAATTTACGCCGATTTCCGGGCTCGACATCTCGCGCCCTTTTAAAAATACGCGAAGCTTGACGTGCTTGCCGCTACTAAGGAATTCTTTCGCATGTTTTACTTTGTAATTAATGTCGTTTTGAGCGATTTTGGCGGACAGCTTGATCTCTTTGACCTCGATGATTTTTTGCTTTTTTTTCGCCTCTTTGAGCTTTTTTTCCTGCTGATAGCGAAATTTGCTGTAGTTCATGACCTTGCAAACGGGCGGCTTTGCATCGGGCGCTATCAAAACCAGATCCACGCCCTCCCGCTCGGCGATTTGCAGCGCCTGCGCCTTTGAAATTATGCCGTAAACCTCGCCGTTGTCGCCTATGCACCTGACTTCGCTAGCCGGAATGTCCTCGTTTAGAAAAACCTCTTTGCCTCTGCTCAAAAATTCACCTCGTTTAATTTAGCTTTTACGAAATTTAAAAACTCATCCAGCCCTAAATTTCGCTGTTCGCGCGCCCTGCGATCACGCAATGCCACGCTGCGAGCCGAAACTTCATTATCGCCTAGGACGATGATGAGCGGCACCTTCTGCTTTTCAGCCGTTCTGATTCGTTTATTTAGCGTCTCGTTTTTATCTAAAATTTCGCCGTCAATGCCTGCCTCGCGCAGCAAATTTAAAATTTCTTTCGCATAGCTTGCGTGCGCCTCGCCGATCGGTACGATCGACACCTGCGTAGGACAGATCCAAAACGGAAGCTCGCCCGCGGTGTGCTCGAGCAAAATCCCCACGAAACGCTCGAAGCTTCCCAAAATCGCGCGATGCAGCATCACGGGCTGCTTTTTTTCATTATTTTCGTCGATGTAGCCAAGCTCGAAGCGCGCAGGCAGGTTAAAATCGACCTGCACCGTGCCGCACTGCCATTTTCGACCGAGCGCGTCGGTGATTTTGATGTCGATCTTAGGCCCGTAGAATGCGCCGCCTCCCTCATCTAGGCCGTATTTTAAGCCTTTTTCGTCAAGCGCGTCTTTTAAGGCCTTCGTCGCGATATCCCAAACCTCGTCGTCGCCGACCGCCTTTTGCGGTTTGGTCGAAATTTCAAGCTCGTATTCAAAGCCGAAAGCCTTCATCAAGAGCTCCACGAAATCTAAAATTTCATAGACGTTTTCTTTGATCTGGCTCGGCATCACAAACAGATGCGCGTCGTCCTGCGTAAACTCGCGCACGCGGAAAAGCCCGTGCAAAACGCCGCTTTTTTCGTGGCGGTGCACGACGCCGTACTCGCAAAATTTAAGCGGCAGATCGCGATATGAGCGGATCTCGCTTTGATAAACCTTGATATGACCGACGCAGTTCATCGGCTTGATGCCGTATTCTTGCTCCTCGATCGTCGTAAAATACATATTTTCTTTGTAATTGCTGTAATGCCCGCTGATCTTCCACGCGTCGGATTTTAAAATTTCAGGGCCGCGCACCGGCTCGTAGCCTCGCTTACGAAGCTGCCTATAAAGGCGCTCCTCGAGCTTTATGCGCATCCTCGTGCCGGCAGGAAGCCAGATCGGAAGTCCCGCGCCGATCTGCTCGTCAAAGGTGAAAAATTTCATCTCGGCTCCGAGCTTTCGGTGATCGCGCTTCTTAGCTTCCTCTAACATCGTAAGGTGCTTTTTAAGGCTATCTTTATCGGCAAATACGACGCCGTAGATGCGAGTTAGCATCTCGCGCTTCTCGTCGCCGCCGAGATACGCCCCCGCGATGCGCGTAAGAGCAAAATTTTTCAAAAATTTCATATTTTGCACATGCGGGCCGCGGCAGATGTCCTCAAACTCGCCCTGCGCGTATAAGCTAACCGGGCCTTCGGGGATGCGCTTTAAAACTTCTTGCTTAAGATCGTCGTTTGCATATTTTTTCGCGACCGCCTCTTTGGTGGAAGCTATCTTTTTAATCTCTAAATTTGCCTCGGCGAGCGAGCGCATCTTTTTTTCGATCGTCTTTAAGTCCTCTTCGCCGAGCTTCTCGCCGTTATCTTTGCTGACGCGGATGTCGTAGTAAAACCCATCCTCGATCGCCGGTCCCACGAAAAATTTTGCACCTGGGTAGAGCTCGCGCACCGCCTGCGCCAAAAGGTGCGCACAGGAGTGGCGGATCACCTTTAGCGCGTCCTCGGAGTTATCGAAATATATCGGCTGCGCCTCGTTAGCGCGCTCGCCGATACTTTGAGTATCATAAATTTCACCGTTAAGTTTATATGCGATAATATCGCTCATTGGCTTGTTTCCTTTTTTTACCGAATTGTCTTTCTTACACCGAAAGAACGAAAGTTAATTTTAGCTAATCAATCCTTAACGATAAATTTAAAAAATATTAAAATTAAAATTTTTGATTCTTTTTTCGCAATAAAAAATACACGGCGTTTGCGCAAAGAGCACAAATCACCATCACACTTGCGAGCAAAAACGGCTTATTCGCTCCCACTGCACCTACGATAAATGAAATAGCCCCGGCGATGGCAAACTGCGCAGTCCCCAGTACCGCCGAGGCCGCGCCGGATCTGCCGCCCTTAAACAGCGCCATCGCAAGCGTAGTGGCGTTTGGCGCGATAAAGCCGAGCGATGAAAGCAGCGCGAAAAGCGAGAGCTCAAAGCAGATAAACGGCAGGCTAAGCATAGAGCATGCGAGCAAAATCAGGCTCATCGCAAACATCGCGATTAGGCCGAAATTTAATAAAGCTGCGGGTTCGCGCTTCTGCACGAGTTTGGCGTTCAGCGCCGATACCAAGGTCATCCCAAGAGCGTTTATGCCGAATACTGCGCCGAAAGCACGCTCGCTAAGCCCGTAATAATCCAAAAATATAAAGCTCGAGCCGGTTATATAGGCAAAAAGTGCGCTCATCGCAACCGCAAATCCTAGCGTATAGCGCATAAATTCTTTATTTCGCAAGATTATGCCGTATTCGCCAAGCACGCCTTTTACGCTAAGTGTAGCAGTCCTGTCTATCTGAGCGCTCTCGTCGAGTCCGAAAAATATAAATGCAAAAAGCAAAATTCCAAGCGCAAACAAAATCGCAAAAATCGCTTGCCATGAGAAAAAATCTAGCACAAATCCACCTAGAGTTGGTGCTAGCATCGGCGCTAGCGAGCCTACGACCATCATCAGCGCAAACATCGCCGCAGCCTCGTGCAGCTCGAATTTGTCATTAATTACCGCTCGCGCAAGTACCACCCCCGCGCAACCGCCCAAAGCTTGTAAAAATCTAAAGAATATAAACGCGTAAACGCTATCAAAGCTCACACAAGCAAGCGACGCACATATGAAAAGCAAAATACCCGCGTATAGCGGCTTTTTACGACCGAATTTATCGCTTAGCGGCCCATAAACGAGCTGTCCTAGCGCAAAAGCGATGAAAAAGCTCGCAACCGATAACTGCGTGTAAAACTCACTCGTAGCGAAGCTCGCCTTTACCTTTTCCAGCGCAGGCAGATACATATCGGTAGACAAGGGCGCCAGAGCCGACATATAGGCAAGTATAATCACCAGCTTAAATTTAGCGAATTTACTTTGTTTTTCTTTGATCATCGTTTTCCTCAATTATTTTTAGGCAGAGCTTAAATGTGCGCACGAGCGCGTTTAGATCCTTAAATTTTTGCGGCAAAAGCTTAGCAATAAAATATATCGGACGCAGCGCAAGTACCGTAGCCCACGCACTTTGCACTACGCCCTGCCCGCCGTTTGAGGCGTAGGCGCGAATGCCAGAGCACACCAAGCCTTCGTTCAACCCTTCGCGACAAAGATCATAGACAAACAGCAAAAAATCTCGAATTTTGGCTTTTTGCAGATCACCGCGCTCGCCACGATTTTCAAAATCTATAAATTTCATCTCGCCATTTTTTACTAAGACGTCGCGCAGCGCGGGTCTGCCGTGTATGAAGCCGCGCGAATGCAGCTGCGCTAACGCCGCAGCGTAGCCCTCAATGAGCGCCACGCAAGCCGCCTCATCCGAGCTTTTTAGCACCTCGTCCACCGGCGTGCCGCCGTCTTTGAGTACAAAAAAGCTCTCGCCTCGCAGCACCAGCTGCGGCACAGGCGCGCCGGCTGCGTACAGGCTCTCGCATTTTAGCGCTTCGTAATCGAAAGCGGCTTTCGGATTTGCTTTGAATATTTTCGTAAGCAATCCGCCGCGGATGCGCAACTCCGGCTGCTTAAGCCAGTATTTCTCACCCTCGAAACTAAAGCTAGTGACGCGCTCGCCAGGATGATTTTTTAGAATTTCATTTACGTATTCTTTAAAATTTTGCATTCAATAAATTTAGCGAATTTTTTTTAGAAAGAGCTAAATTTGCGAGTTTTATTTCATAGAGTTTCATCTGTCCGCATAAAATTTATTGCGTAAATTTGGCGGAGCTAATTTTAAAACTATCAAGTAGAATTTATTGCAGTCTTGGAATTTTGTAGCGCAGGAAGCGGCAAAAGCGTATAATTTTGAAATTTAGAAGTTAGATAAAATTTCAGAATTTTAAAAACTAAAATTTGCGTCAAAAAATTTTAAAATTAGAAGTGGCGACCCCTACGAGATTCGAACTCGTTTTACCGCCGTGAAAGGGCGATGTCCTAACCGTTAGACGAAGGGGCCACTTAATCTGGTATTAAGATTAAAGGCGGTATTCTACTCAAGACGCACTTAAACCCAACTTAAATTAAGGATTATTTATGAAATGCTCTTTTCTGGCGCCGCTTGCACTTTCGCTTCTACTCGCAGGCTGCGCTACCACCGCACTCAAGCCCGCTTCTACGCAAGCTGTAAATTTCACCGTCATTTCGCCGCTTACCCGCACCAGCGACGCGGGCTTTATGCGTAAATTTAAAAACCAAACCGAGGTTCAAATTTATGCAAGCGGCATCAGCGTGCTGAGCCTAGTATTAAAAGGCGATAAAATTTGCATGAACGGCGCGTGCAACGACGAGCTCGTTTTCAATAAAAAATTCTTCGGCGCCGAGCACTACCGCGGGCTTCTGGGCGAAATCCTAGACGGCAAGCCGATCTTTGGCGGCAGCGACGCGGGCGAGCGCCGTTGCCTCACACAAAGCCTGCAAGATGGCTCTATCGATTATAAGGTTTGCCGCGACAAGGACGGTGGCGGAAGATCTATAAGCTTCGCCGATGCAAAGCGCGGCGTAAAGATCAAAATCCGCGAGCTGCAGTAAAATTTTACGCTAGCCGCGAGCAATGTTTGTAGCACGTGAGATGCGATTCCGCGGGCGGCACGAGCAAATCACGAACGAATAAAATCTCGCGCGGCGAGGCGCCTTGTGAGCGCGCGGGAATAATGCGCTCTAGCAGCCGCACAAAACACGGCGCGAAGATCAAAATTTCATTACTCGGCGGGTAGCCGTTCAAGCTTTGCAAACGGCGCGATTTTATTGGCGCTCTGCGCCGACTCTTCGCGGTAAAATTTACCAAACAGCGCGTATGTGCGAAAGAAAAGCGCGCATTTAAATTTAAAAAATCCGCGCGCGGCTCGGGTTTATGAAATTTTGCCGCACGCGGTACAAAATAAAAATTTAGGAGGCAGAATGAAGCGGATCGGAGCGCACGTAAGCGCTGGCGGCGGGGTTTCTAACGCGCCGTTAAACGCCGCAAAGATCGGGGCGGACGCATTTGCGATGTTCGTCAAAAATCAGCGCAGATGGGACGCGCCGCCGCTTAGCGCGGAGGAGATCGTCGCGTTTAAGGACGCGTTGAAGCAAAGCGGCATCAGCGCGGAGCATGTCCTGGTACACGACAGCTATCTCATAAATTTGGGCCATCCGCGCGAGGCGGAGCGCGAGAAGTCCCTAAACGCCTTCGTGGACGAGATCCGCCGCTGCGAGGCGCTCGGGCTTAGGCTTTTGAACTTTCATCCAGGCTCGCATCTAAATGAAATTTCGGCTCAAGAGTGCCTGGATAATATCGCAGAGTCGCTAAATTTCGCCATCGCAAACACTTCTGGCGTCAAGCTCGTGCTCGAAAACACCGCCGGGCAGGGCTCCAATCTCGGCTATGATTTCGCTCAGCTCGCCTACGTGATCGATAAAATTTCAAACAAAGATCGCATCGGCGTCTGCATCGATACCTGTCATGCGTTCGCCGCAGGATACGACCTGCGCAGCCCGCAGGCCTATGAGCGCACGATGAGCGAGTTTGACCACGCGATCGGCTATAAATTTTTAAGCGGCATGCACCTAAACGACACGAAAAACGAGCTTGGCGTGCGCAAAGATCGGCACGAGAGCCTCGGACGCGGATTTTTGGGGCTCGCAGCGTTTGAAAACATCATGAACGACCCGAACATCGACGAGATCCCGCTGATTTTAGAAACGATTGACGATAGACTCTGGGCGGAGGAGATCGCGCTTTTGCGCAGTATGCAAGGACGCCGTAAAGCCTAATCAGGCAACCCTTTGCGCCACGTAGAATTTATCTCATTTTGATTCAAAGTGGCGTGGAGCGACAAGAGCCTTATGCCGTGCGAATTTAACATCATGGGATTTATCGCTTAAATTTTAACAAGCAAAAATAATGAGGAACTTCGCGCTAAAAATTCTGCGCCGTAAAAAGTCGCGAAATTCTACTACGAAAACACAGCACCAGAGCAAAAGAGCAAAATTTTTATAGAAAAACGCAGCGTCGCGGCAGAAATGAAAAATTTTACGCTACGTAATTAAAATTTTCAAGCAAGATTTTTAAAGCGATGCGGCGGCAAATTTTAAAATTCTATCGCTACAAGATTTTAAGGCTCAGCGCCAAATTCGAAGCTCTAGGAATTTTAAAATTCTAAATTCCACAATCAAAAAATTCGCGCGAAGCTTTATACGCGCGACTGCGTAAATTCCAACCTTGCAATTCTACTTTCGTCCGATCCGTGCAGAGGCGCAAGCACATAAGGCTTCGTAATCCTAACTTAAAATTCTGCTGCGTACCAATCCACGCTTTTGGCACTCCTTTTATTTGTGATAGCCGCGTCTTTACTTTAGCGCTTTGCTTGCGCTAAAATCTATGCAGGATCCGTGTAAATTTACGTTAAATTCTGCCGCATATCGCCCGATTAATTTAAAATTTTATCGTCGCTTTAAATTTGCTTGCGTTTTAAATTTAGACGCGTTTATATGCAGCCGAATTTTGAGCCGCAGCCGATGCATATTGTACCGGCTACAACCAGGCGCGCTATTTTAGTAGCTCATACATATCGCAGGATTTTTGCCAAGTTTCTTTAAACTCGGGCAGATTCATAAAAAGAGAATTTTTATTTTTGCCTAGATCGCAAGCTTTTTTAAAGTATTGCGCGGCTTTGCTTTTATCGTTAATGTTGTAGTTAAATACCGCGAAATTGAAGCAACTCGGTAGGTCGCCCGCTATGTCGCAACCTTTTTTATAATAAACCGCCGCTCTCATTTCATCCTTTTTTACGCCCTTTCCTTTGTCATACATATCTGCTAACATACTGCACGATAGTTCTTCTCCTCCGTCACAAGCCTTGTCATAATAAGTTATCCCTTTTGATATATCTTTTTCGACGTCGACCCCGAGACTATATTTGATCCCCAATAATCCGCAACAAATAGTGCATTTCGCGTTACAATTTTTTTCAAGAGATCTGATGCCTTTTTTAGAATCTTCTTGCATTATAATTTCTGACGCTGAAAGGCACCCTTCCTCACATCCACCATTGCAAGCTTTTTCAAACAGTTTAAACGACGTAGCATTGTCTTCGCATAATAAGCCAGCTTTGTAGCAAGACTCCATATCGCCGTCATTGCACTCCTTTTCATACTTTTCATACTCGGACGTGCCGAACGCAAAGCAAGCGGCGAGCGCCAACGCAAATAGCAATTTTTTCATTTAGTATCCTTTCCGGGTAAAATTTTGGCTAATTTTTCCCCCCCCCCCCCTAAAAAATTGATTAAATTTGCCGCGAATTTTAACGAGGCGGCGAGAATTTAACGGCGACGGATCCACCAAGCCCGCTCAAAATTTAAATTTTACCTGGATTGAGCTATAATCGCGCATTAAATTTAACCTTGGATAAAGATTTGAAAATAGCGTTTTTTGACTCGGGTATCGGCGGGCTGAGCGTGCTAGCCGAGGCTTTGCGACGGTTTAGCGGAGCGGAGTTTTTGTATTTTGCCGACGAGGATCACGTCCCCTACGGCACGAAAAGTAGAGCCGAGATCGTGCGGCTAAGCCTCGATGCGGTCGGATTTTTGGTCGCGCACGGCGCGGACGCGGTCGTCGTAGCTTGCAACACCGCCACGAGCGCGGCTATTTCGGAGCTTCGCGGCGCATTTAGCGTGCCGGTTATCGGCATGGAGCCCGCCGTCAAGCTCGCTGCCGATAGCTTTGGCGCGCGCCCGACGCTGCTCATCGCCACGCCGCTAACGATCGCCGGCGAGAAGCTCGCGCGCCTAGTGGGGCGGCTGGAGTGTGAGACGTGGAGCCTGCCGCTACCTCGCCTCGTGGAGTTTGCGCAGGATTTGGAGTTTGATTCGCCCGCGGTTCGGGCGTATCTGCGGGAGGAACTGGGTAAATTTAAGCTTGAGCGCCTCGGCTCGCTCGTGCTTGGTTGCACGCATTTTAACTATTTCAAGGACGTTTTGCGCGAAATTTTGCCGCCGCACGTGCGCATCATCGACGGCATAGACGGCACGCTAAATCGCCTTGCAAGCGAGCTAGGCGGAGGCCTAAAGCTTGCGCGCGGCGAGGATTTGCCCTCGCGGACGGCTAAATTTAATCTGGACGGCGAGAGCATAAAAGGCAAGAACAAGCGGGGCGTAGAAGGTCGCGATAATAGCGGCGGCGGGCGCGACACAGAAAGTTGCGGCGAGAGCAAGCCCGATACGATAGAGCAAGGTATTAGCGAACTTCGTGCAGTGTCGTGCGGCGCCAGAAAAAACGGCGCAGTGGGGTATGATGAGTGCGATGAGTTTTCTAACGCGGATGAGCGCGGCTTCGGCATGGATACTTCGCGCGACATAAAATCGCAGGTTTGTGCGGATAAATTTTACGCAGACGGTGATATAAAATTTAGCGCAAATTCACAAACGGGCGAACTTGATGCCAGCGAGCGCGACGGCAGGCTGGCAGGCGATGCACACGGCGTAGAGCAGTGCGACGAAGACAAATGCCGCATGTCGCCGCGCGCCGTAGATGCGAATTCGCAGCTCAAGCTTTATTCTCGAGGCGGCGCGGATTTGTCCTTGGAATTTGAGCCGAGAGGCGAAGAGGCGGGCATTTCGCGTGTGAATTATCCAAACGGTAACAGCGTGGAGTATTTTTACTCGGGCAGAGCACTAGATGCGGCGCAGCTACGCAAGGTAGAGATATTTTTAAAGCGGCTCGATGCGATGCGAGAGATCGACTAGGCTACGCGCCTGTGAGCCGCAGCGCGGGTTAAAATTTTATCGCAGCGCAAATCGCACCACGCAAATTAAAATTTTAATTAAAATTCTAGCGCATCGCAGATCGTGCCGTGAAAGTTAAAATTTTGATGCGCTATAAATCGCAGCGCAAACTCAAAATTTCGTCGTTTCGTAAATCGCGCCGCATAGACTAAAATTTAGGCGCGCTAAAATTTAACTCGGCTTGATGATTTAGAAGCGGCTTCGCGCGGTGCGCGAACAATAGCGCCTAGCCGTCGTCCAGCGCGCGAAAGTTAAAATTTTACGGGGCAAATGCTGCCTTCCGCCGCCCGGCACGTAAATTTAAAATTTAATGCATAACACCGCCGTACGACTTGAAGCAGCATAGCGCGAGAAAGGCGCCGTCGCTTCTTTAAATTTAATAGCGTAAGTCGAGATCGCTGTTTGCAGGAGTAACCTCGCGCCGCACGAGCTGTCGCCGCGGATTTGAAATTTTAAATTTAGACTAGGGCGCGGATAAAGTGCGCGCGCAAAGTTAAAATTTAGCACGCCGCGCAAACCGCCGCCGAGTGAAATTTAGACTAGCCACGCGGCGTAAATTTTAAAATGATTAAATTTCAAGGTGCGCGAAGTCCGCAAATCTTTTTTGTGCTAGCCAAAAGCTCGCAGGCTTTAGAATTTTAAAATCCGAAATTCCAAAATCCGTGAAGCAATATTTCGCGCCGTATCGTTTCGCGGGCGAGATTTATATTGTAAAATTCAGCGCCGCGCAGGGTAAATTTACTCTGCGCCGAAGGCACAGAGTATTAAAATGTATTAAGAGTTCAAAATTTGATTTATTCTATTTTCAAAGGAGTATTTGATCTTCTTATAAAAGAAGCGTCATAAGCATGTCTCAAATTGACGGCTTCGACACTATTTGGATCTGCGGGTTCTTTGTCTTTATATTTTTCCATGATAGCCTTAGCTTCGTCCCAATGCTCTAGGTAGTAATCAACAGTATACGCCATACTCTTTTCCTCTACGACCGTTTTGGCGTTTACGCAATTTTTATATGAGTTACTTCCATCTTTAAGGGTATTGAAATCGCACTTTGCCAAAACCTCTTTGGCTTCGTCCAGATGCGCGTCGTAATACTCCTTGGTCTTTACCTCGGTATCATCGCCGCAGCCAACTAATAAAGCAGCTAACACCCCCCCCCAGAGGAACATTTTGGGATTTTTCATTTCATTCTCCTTGTTTGAAATTTATCGGTATTTTACTATCCGTTTACTTTAAAAATTTTAAATTGCGGGCGCACGCGCCGTTTTAACGCGGCTCGTTAAAATTCTGCTTTTAAAATTTGCTCGCACTTTTTGAAATTTCGTTTTAAAATTTTAACTAGCGCGACGAAATTTTGCGGAGTGAAATTCCGCGAGCCAGATTAGAATTTAGCCCAGCAGAATTCCGCATCGCTGCGGAATTCAAAATTTAAAAGCAAATTTAAAATTTGCGGGAGCTACTCCTCTATCTTTTTACCTGCGAACCGCACGAGAGCCCACGTAACGACAAGCCCCATCGGCAGCGCGATCCAGACGCTAAGTCCTAGCGCTACGGGCAGATAGCCCGCTACCACGGCGACCGCGCCGACGGATAGAGCGTAAGGCATCTGCGTCTTTACGTGCTCGATATGATCGCAGCCCGCGCCCATCGACGAAAGGATCGTGGTGTCCGAAATCGGCGAGCAATGATCGCCGAAAATCGCGCCCGTAAGCACGCCAGAGATATTTACGATCATATAGGCGTGAAGCGCATCGCCCGAAAGCCCGTAGTGAAGTCCCACAGCGTTTGCCAAAGGTATGGCTAGCGGCATTAGAATTCCCATCGTGCCGTAACTCGTGCCCGTCGAAAAGCTAATGAACGAGCCCAGCACGAAAATCGCTACCGGAAGCAAAAATTTCGGCGTATTTTGGCTTAGCATATCGACCAGATAGCGCGACGTGCCGAGCTCCTTGATGACTGAGCTAAGCGACCAGGCAAGCAGCAAGATCACGATCGTGACGATCATCGTCTTCCACCCCTTGATCCACGTAGAGATCGCCTCTCTGACGTTAAAAATTTTGCGGTAAACGCTCATAAATATAGACACGACCGTAGCAAGAAGCGCCGCTTGAAAAAGCGCGACCGACGAGTTTGCGTTTCCGAACGTCGCCTGAAGCGTCGTAAAGCTTAGCGGAGCGGCTTTTGCGGCTGCGAGAGCATCGCCCTCAAGCTTGCTTAACCCGCTAAAATAAAAGCTCGCAAACGCACCGCAGATTAGCACTATAAGCGGGATAACGGCGTTTGAAGCCTGCGGCTTGATCCCCTCTTTGGGCTCTAGCGTTTTATCTTCTAGCTCGGCGATGTTAGAATTTTTGGAGTGAATTTCGCCGGTCGCTGCGCGCCTTTCGGCAGAGAGCATCGGTCCGAAATCCCTACGCATGAACGCTACGTAAACCACGAAAGCGAGCATGAAAAGATTGTAGAAGCGATAGGGCATGGTCTGCACGAAGATCGAGAAGGCGTTTACGTTTTGCACGCCGATCTGATCATATCCCGCTCTTATCAAAGATACTTCAAGACCTACCCAGGTAGAAATTAGCGCGATACCCGCAATCGGCGCGGCGGTAGCGTCGATGATGAAGGCGAGCTTTTCGCGGCTAACTCTAAATTTATCGGTAATCGGCCTCATGACGGGGCCTACGATCAGAGCGTTTGCGTAATCGTCGAAAAATACGAAAAGACCCATAACCCATGTTGAAATTTGCGCTGAGATACCGGTTTTGGCGCGCTTGCTAATCCAAAGCGCCACGGCTTTCGTGCCGCCCGTCCTGCTAATCAGCGCGACTACGCCGCCGATACAAAGCACCTGCAAAAGCACGCCCGCGTTGCCTTTGCTAGCCATCGAGCCCACCACGCGCGCGACCAGATCGGTAAAGCTGCCCACAAGCGCGGAGATCGGATTGTCGTTAACGACTGCAA
>UQCL01000016.1 GCA_900539505.1 uncultured Campylobacter sp.
ATCGTCGGCAGCGTGAGATGTGTATAAGAGACAGGCGCTATTAAGGGAATTTAAAGCAATTAAAAAATACAATCACGTTAAATTTTATCTATAAGAATTAAATAGTGTAGTTTTTCAGTATATTTATTGAGCTCTACATTCTCGCTTATTTTTAAAATAAATTTTAAGGAGACGATCATGGCAAACGACAAAATCGCAAAACAAAAAGGCTCACGCAAGAAGGCTGCGACGGATGAAAATTCCGCTACGAATACGGGAGAAAATTCCGCCGCAGACGCGCTCAAAAGCTCCACTACATCCGTTTTTGATAACAGCGCAAATAGCGCTCAAAATTCCGCCGCAAATTCTATAACTTCCGCCTCGCTTACTCGCGACAAAATTTCTAAAAATCGTGCCGCAGGCGAGAATTCCTGCGACGAGTGCGATTGCGAAGCCAAAAATTCCGCACCGAGTTACGATGATAGCGCACGCTCTGCTTCAACCGCGAACTTTGCGGCGCACTCAAGCACTCAAAGCGCAGGCAACGCCCAAAATTCCGCGATAGGCTCTACGACAAATTCCATGGCTGATTCTTTGACAAATTCCATCTCAAATCCTGCGAAGAGCTCAAGCAGCGAAGACCACATCTCTTATTCACACAAGCATAGCGATAGCTCCGCAATCCACTCGCATCTACACGACGAAGATCTTGCGACCCACCCACACGATCAAGAAGAAAACCTCGCAGCTTATTTGCACGAATACGGCGCAAATTCTGCGGCGTCTTCGCATGAGCACGACGAGGATTCCGCCATCAGCTCGCACGAGCACGATAAACATAGCCATGATCACAAGCCCCACTCTCACCGCGCGATTATCGGATTTGACGAGCACGGCATCCCAAAAGTTTTAGTGCCCGCAGAGGCTAGTCCGCACACGCATAAAGACGCGCAGGGCAATCTTTTCGAGCATTTTCACGAGGCGGAATTTACGGCGGATTATATGAAGGCGGTGCTTGAATACAAAAAGACCTTCCCTACAAAGCAAGAAGTACTTGAGAAAACCCCCGATCCCGCCGTGCGTGAAATGATGCTTAGGATGGAGCAGATTGGCGTAGATACGGCGTTTGATCGTTTCGATAAACAGATGCCTATGTGTAGCTATGGGCTTAGCGGGGTATGCTGTAAGATCTGTAATATGGGACCTTGCAAAATTACTAAAAAGGCCGATCGCGGCACTTGCGGTGCGGACGCCGATCTCATCGTGTCGCGCAACCTACTGCGTCAAGTAGCTGCGGGCGTAGCTCAACATGGCGCGCACGCCAGAGAGCTTCTGCTGTCGCTAAAATGGGCAGCACAAGGCAAGCTAGATCTGCCAATCATAGGCGAATACAAAATCATCAATACCGCCAAAGCCTTTGGAATTCCAACTGAAGGCAGAGAGTTAAAGGAGGTAGCGATCGAGCTTGCCGATACGCTTTTGACAGATCTTTCGCAAAGTAGCGGCGAGTATAAAACTATCACTGCGCTCGCACCCAAGGAGCGTCAAGAAGTATGGCGGAAGCTAGATATCTTGCCGATTAGTGCGTATAACGAAGTCTTTGAGGCGTATCACCGAACGGGTGTAGGCACGGACGGAGACTGGCGCAGCGTGATGCAGCATCTTTTGCGCTGCGGGCTTGCTTTTACCTTCACCGGCGTAGTAGCTGCGAATATCGCTACGGATGCGCTATTTGGCGTAGGAGATCGCGTAACTTCCAAAAGCAATATGGGCGCGCTTAAAAAAGGCTGGGTCAATATCGCTGTGCACGGACATTTGCCGACATTAGTAAGCCTAATAGTGGAGATCGGAAATTCTAAGGAGTACCAAGACAAGGCTCGCGCAATAGGAGCGCAGGGTATCGCATTTTACGGCGTGTGCTGTTCCGGGCTATCGGCGATGTATCGAAACTGGGGCGTCGTGCCGCTCTCAAACGCCGTAACTGCCGAACTCGTCATAGGCACGGGAGCGCTTGATCTGTGGGTCGCCGACGTCCAAGATGTCTATCCTGCGATCATGGACGTAGCTAACTGCTTCCAGACTAAGGTCGTTACCACAAGCTCATCAGCTAGGCTTCCCGGAGCCGAGCATATAGGCTACGATCACCACCATAGCAATATCGCCGAAACTAGGAATTTAGCGCGTAAAATTCTAGATCGCGCATTGCAATCTCACGAAAAGCGCAAGGGCCTGCCGGTATATATCCCGCCGTACGAAGTCGAGGCCGAAGTGGGCTTTTCAGTAGAATTCGTCCATAAGCACTACGGCGGCATGGAGCCGTTAGCGCACGCGCTAAAAAGCGGTGAAATTTTAGGCATCGTAAATATGGTCGGCTGCACCAATCCTAAAGTGCCTTATGAGCGCACTATCATAGATGTCGCACAAACCCTAGTCGAAAATAACGTCCTAATCCTAACCAACGGCTGCGCGTCCTTCCCGCTAATGAAGCTGGGCTTTTGCCAAAAAAGCGCGTATAAAAAAGCGGGCGCGTCGCTGCGGGCGTTTTTAGAAAAAGACGAGCTTCCGCCGGTATGGCATGTGGGCGAGTGTATCGATAATACCCGCTCCAGCGGAATTTTCGCAGGTATCGCAGGGGTGCTAAACAAAAATCTCTACGAGCTGCCGCTTGCCTTCACCTCTCCCGAGTGGGCGAACGAAAAGGGCGTCGATGCCTCGCTCGGATTCCGCCTGATGGGTATCGACTCGTATCACTGCGTCGAGTATCAAATCCACGGCTCCGCAAACGTCATACACTTTTTCAAAGAGGGCACCAGGCGGGCGCTTGGCTCTGTGATGCACGTAGATACCGATCCGGTCGCACTTGCGCTAAAAATGGTAAGCGATATGCGCCTAAAGCGTAAAGCTCTAGGCTGGCAGTAGCGGCGGACGGATTCGTTTCGCATCGCATTTTAAGCGATGCGAAATTCCTTGGTAAAATTTAACCTCTTGCGGGCAAATAAAATCCCACAGCTAAACGAGCAGTAAAATTCTAAGACTAAGTGGCTAGCAAAATCGCGATCAAATAAAGAGAAAATTTTCGCGCAGTATCCGTTCGTGGAATTTTAAATCAAATCTTCAAATCCTACGTAAAATTTTGCCGCGCGCCGCGTCTACTGCTAAATAGGCGGAATTTAGCCGGGCAAAATTCCGCCATCAGGCTCAAGTCTATCTTTCGCGAACAGATGAAATTTTAGAATTCCATCTTGGCGTAAATTTCGTAGACTCTCATCTGAAATCCGCAAGTTAAATTTTGCTAAAAGCCTTATTGCACGAAGCTGTACTCCATTAGATTTGCCCGCGTACGCGTATATGAAAGCCGAAATCATAAAAATTTAATATGATATGTGCTAAAATGCCACATCTGTTTAAGGATTTAGATGTATAAATCAAAGCCGGCTGCAGCCACTGCGTCATCATCGGTTGAAGACGTCGTGCTAGGCGGAGGCACTGCTGTCAAGCCCTGCGTTTGGCAGCTTGAGGCGGTGCGGCAAAAGCGCGTCTATGCTGCGCCTGCAAACATTTTCGGCTGGGACCGCACGGGCGCGAGGACGTCACTGCAAATCTTGCAGGCGGCTAAAATTTTCATCCGGATCTTTTCTAAAATATTGATCTTGGAGCTATCACGAAAGAATTTTACTGCAAGCCTTTCGCCTACGAGTTAGAAAGCGGAATTTTAAACAGGTTTCAACGAGGCGATTTTAAAGATTAAATTTAAGGCAAAAGATAAAATTTTAAAGCAAGGGAAGGTATGAAAAATTTTAAATTTATGCTCGTGCTGCTGATACTGGCGACGATCGCAACGATCGCGATATCGCTTTGTATAGGGCGCTTCGGCCTAAGCATCACCGAGGTGCTAAAAGCGCTTGGCGGTGGCGAAGTAGCGCAAAACGTCCACAACGTCGTTATGGATGTGCGCCTGCCGCGCATCATCGCCGCGGTACTCGTGGGTGCGGCGCTAGGCATCAGTGGCACGGCGTATCAAGGCGTATTTAAAAACCAGCTCGTCTCGCCCGATCTCTTAGGCGTCAGCGCCGGAGCTTGCGTGGGCGCGGCGATCGCGATCCTGCTTGATCTAAACATCCTTTTGATCCAGCTTTTCGCTTTCGTTTTCGGGCTCGCGGCGGTTTGCATTACGCTTCTAATCACGCGCGCGCTGCGTTCAAGCGCCACCATAATGCTTGTGCTTGCCGGCATCATCGTAAGCGGTCTGATGGGCGCGCTGATCGGATTTTTAAAATTTATGGCGGATCCCGAGACGAAGCTTGCAGACATCGTGTATTGGCAGCTAGGAAGCCTCGCGAAGGTCGATCCCTCCGTACTAGCGATGATAGCGCCGGTGATGGGGGTTTGTATCGCTATCTTGGTGCTGATGAGCTACCGCATAAACGTCCTATCAATGGGCGATGCGACCGCGGCGAAGCTCGGCGTAAACGTCGTGCTGGAGCGAGGCATCATCATCGTCTGCGCAACGCTGCTAACCGCAAGCAGCGTGTGTATCAGCGGCATAGTCGCGTGGGTGGGGCTTTTGATGCCGCATCTAACGCGCATGATCGCGGGCGTGAGCAACACCAAGGCGATTCCCGCGAGCATATTTTTAAGCGCGATCTTCGTGCTCATCGTAGACGACGTAGCGCGCAGCATAAATCAAAGCGAGATCCCGTTAGGGGTGCTTACGGGCTTCATCGGCACGCTATTTTTTATATTCATCCTGCTTAAAAACAAAAGGAAGCTAAATGGTTAGGGTTGAGAGCTTAGACTTCGGCTACGTAAAATCCGCCCCTCTGACGCTACACGACGTAAATTTGCACCTCGAAGCGGGCGCGATGCTGACGATTTTGGGGCAAAACGGCGCGGGCAAATCGACGCTTTTAAATTTAATCAGCGGCACGCTTGAGCCTCTGCGCGGTAAAATTTCAATCGACGGCAAGGATATGGCGAGCCTTAGCGCCAAAGGGCGCGCCGAGATCATCGGTTACGTCTCGCAAAGCGAGGTCTGTGAGTACGATTACAGCGTCTTCGAATACGTCCTGATGGGGCGCACGGCGCATATCGGGATATTTTCGCAGCCGAGCGAAAACGACTACAAGCTCGCGCAGCGCTACATGAAAATGCTTGAAATTTGGTACCTAAAAGACAAGATCATCACGCGCCTAAGCGGCGGCCAGAGGCAGATGGCGTCCATCGCGCGCGCCCTTTGCAGCGAGCCTAAAATCGTGATCTTCGACGAGCCGACCTCGGCGCTAGACTTTGCCAACCAATACAAATTCCTCCGCGCCACAAAAGAACTTCTCAAAAACGGCTACACCGTCGTTTTGGCCACGCACAATCCTGACTTCGCGCTGCTTTTAGGCGGATACGTCGCGCTCGTAAAAGGCGGCGGCGAGGTCGCATACGGCAAGGCCGAGCAGATCATAAAAAGCGAAATTTTAAGCAAGCTATACGATCTGAAGCTCGACGTCAGCTACAACGAAAGGGTCGGTCGCGTCTGCTGCTTGACGTATCCGTTTTAATCCTAACTTCGCGGACGAGCACAGCTCGTCCTTGCGACGGGGAGCTTCGCTCCCTCGACCCACCTAAAGTTACCGCAGGCTAGCGCCTGCATTTTTATCGGTTTGACTTCGCAGAGGGGTACAGCTCGTCCTTGCGACGGGGGGCTTCGCTATTTCTCGCGAAGGCTAGGAAGCGCCCCGCGCTTCCTTCGCATTGCTTCGCTCGCCTAAAGTTACAGAAATTTTGCTGCGCAAAATTTTAAAATTTATCTGTTTTACTTCGCGAGCAACAAAGCTTATATAGCGCTAGCGGCGGTAAAATTTTAGCGCCCGCGGCGTGGATTTTGAGGCGGCGGAATTTTAAAATTTCAAAGCGAGCGGCGGGGCCGGAATTTTAAAATTCGCTCTAAATTTTAAGCATAAAAATCAAAATTTATCGTTACAATTACGTAAAATTTTTAAGGAGCGAAAATGAAAAAAATAGTACTTTTAAGCGCAGCCGCGGCGCTTGCCGTAAATTTAAGCGCTCAGGAAAATAGCCTTGAGATCTACGCGAACTCCGCCTTCTTGTACCAAAGCTTCGGCGCGCAAAAATCAAACTTCAGCGTGAACGTGCCGGAGTACTTGGATATCCGCAGCATCGAGATCGCGGGCTCTTGCGAAGTGCGCGAATTGTCTTTGGGAGAGATTGAGCCCGTGAAAAACGCGGAATTCGCCAAAAAAGAGGCGGACGAAAAGAGCCTGCGCGAGCTAAACGACCGCCTGGTCGCGCTTAAGGCGCAGCAGCGCTTTTTAAGCGATTTTGCGAGCTTAAAAGATAGGAGTTTGGCGAGCTTAAAGGCGGATTCGCAAAAAGTTTACGACGAAGTCTTGCTCGTAGCGGGCGAAATTTCAAAAACGGACGAGCAAATCGGAAAGCTCAAAGAGAAAATTTCAAAATACGTGATCAAAAACGAGCGCCGCTTAAACGCGAACTTTGGCTGCGATCCGAGCTTTGTAAAAATAAGCTACCCCGTCGATGTTAGCGCCTACACGCACAACGAGCTCTCTGCTGATCTTGCGAGCGGCAAGATCGAGGTTGCGCAAAAGCTCTCGGTGCAAAATCCGCTAAACGCCGAGCTAGCGAATTTGACGATCGCGCTGTATCCTTACGAATACTCCTCGCAGACCGCGCCGCAGCCCTTTTACCCGTGGTACGAGGGCGAGCCTGAAAGGCCGGCACCCGCAGCGGCTTATAAAAAGGATGTGATGCTAGAGGAGGCGACTATGGATAGGGTCGCGCCCGCGATGGAGGCTAGATCGTCGTATGCAAGGACGGGCTCGAATATCGAAAGCTCGCTCTCAAAGGTGTGGAAAATTAGCGGCGTAAGCCTCAAGGCAGGCGAGGCAGGCGAGTTTAGCTTCGACAAACAGAGCCTGTATGCGAAATTTGATCTGCTCATCGACGGCTACGGCAGCGAGGCGGCCTACGTGCGGGCTAAATTTAGCCCCGAAAGAAGCATAGAGGAGAGCGAAACGCTAATAAAGCTCGACGGCGTGCAGATCGGGCTCGTGCATCTAGGCTTTGCCGCAAACTCCGAGGCTACGGCATATCTGGGCAAAAACAGCCTGATCGAAGTCAAAAAAGAGCAGGCGAACAGCTTCACGAAAAATTCCTTTTTCGGTGGAGAAAGTAAAAATTCCATGGCTTGGGATTACGAGATCAAAAATAGCTCCAAGCGCGCGTGGAACGTGGTTTTGCAAGAGCGAGCACCCGTTTCGACGCATGAAGACGTAAAGGTCGCGCTGAAAAACTCGCCCGAGCAGAGCAGCCTCGGCAAGGACGGACTACTTAGCTGGGACTTTGAGCTAAAGCCGGGCGAGAGTAAAAAGATCCACTTCGGCTACGAGCTAAGCAAGCCGAAGAAGTAAAGAGCTTTGGCGCTCGCGGTTAAATTTTGCGCAGCGGAGTAGCTTTTGCGGCGCGGTTAAATTTTATGCGGCACCGTTTTATGAGACGGGCTCCCCCTTCGGCGCGCCGCTGAATTTTACGCGGCAGACCGACCTTTTACGGCGCAATTAAATTTTGCCGGCATAAAACCAAGGCGCGGCTTTAGAGCTTATCTGAAATTTTTGGCGCCGCGCCGCTAAATTTTACGCGCCGCGCCGAGTAAAATTTGAGCGCTGCGAGAACCAAAAATTTAAATGTTGCGGCGATTTAAAATTGGCTAGCGCGAGATGTGAAATTTAGCGATGCAAAGGGATTTTGGCGCGGTAGAAAAACCCTGAGTGTCGCTTAAAATTTATCTCAAATTTAGAAAGGCTGGGGCGATGAACGCGAAGCAAAGGTATAAATTTAACGCAGCGGCAAGGTGTGCGTTTGCTTCATTGGCGGCATTTAAAGGATCGTTATGAAATTTCGCAAACTTAAATTTAAAATCATAGCCGTAGTGCTGCTTCTGGCGGCGATACTCTGCGCCATATTTATTCGCATAATTCCAGATTACTCCACTTCGCGAGGCTCCTGCGTAGTTACTATTTTTAGCTATTACAAATATCAAAAGGGATATTGTCTAAAAGAGAATAGAATTCTGAGCAACGAAGAGCTACTTCGAAATGCTGCTATAAATTATTTTAAAAGATATCACGACTATGAAATTTTGCGAAATACCATTATCGATGAGCATGATATAAAAAATTTCGGCCATAGTTTTTATACGGCGAGCATCTCCAAGCTCTATCTAATCGGCGATTTTAATGAAGAAAACTGGTTTGATTTTTTAGTTGAAAATACCGACAGAAAGAGTTTTGATTATGAGATAAAAGACAAAACGCAAATAGATATCTCCGATCTATCAAAATATTTTGTATATAAGGATGAAATTTTGGGCTTTAGACAGCCTATTATCTTATCGGAAGAGAAAAATCCGCTTCATGGTGGAAAAATGTTTTTAGAAAAATCATTTTTAATTAAAGAAAATCAATTTTTTGTGAATTATGTTGATGTCGATGATATAAGTTTTTACATTGAATATAATGTTATTAAAAATTTAATGGCAATAAAAAGCGGATATGAGAGTTTAGAAAACTTTAACAAAGTCTTGGCTTATACTCATATGAAACATTATAGACGTAAATTCTCATACGATAATTGCGGAAATATAAATTTTGATATCAAAGCTCCGGCGGAACAGGAGCTGGGTATGTGGATTCACGGCGGATAAAGTTAGTCGAAGCTTTATCTTAACGAATTTAACCGAAAAAGGATAAGGGATGAGCAAAAAAGAAACTGATTTGAGATTAGAATTAGAGGGTAATTACGGAGCCGATATATTGAGTTATTATTTGTGGGGAAAGAAAACTCCTCCTGGTCCGAAAGAATTAGCCTCTAACGAATGGATGGATAGAAAAGGACTGATATGAAATTTTATAAGTCTATTAAATTTAAAGCCCTAGCAGGCACGCTACTTCTTATAATAATACTCTGTGCCGCATTTATCCGTATAATTCCCGATTATTCCACCCCGCGAGGCTTCGCGATAGTTACTACTTCCGACTACAACAAATACAAGCAAGGATACTGCCTCAAAGAGGATAGAATTTTACCCAAAGAGGAGCTATATAAAAGAGTAGCCGGGGCATATTTGGACTATGATGTAAAGCTATATTGGATGATTGATGATTATAGGTTGAAAACCTTTGGTAGTCTTTGGTCCAGTAGATACGAGGTTGCATACTATGAACTAGAAAATATAAACTTATCGAATTGTTTTGAAGTATTAGAAAAATATTACCAAGAGGGAAAAACGACCGAGCAGATACTGATGAAAGAGTTAAAGGCTAAAAAAACCGATCCAAAGAAATATCTAAAAATAAATTTGAAAGATACGAGCGTTGGATTTGACAGACCGATAGTTATGGTTGACGGTGGCGAGAAAGAAGTCACAGGCACTTTGTTCCTTGATAAATTCGCTATATTTAACGGCAATTATATGCAATTTAACCATTCGGAGTATCTGTGCGATACGAGAGAGAGAGGAAATTTTATTATCGTGAAGAAATACTATAAAGAGAGAAAAAATGCCGTAGTCGGTATTGGAAAAGGGTTTAAATTTGATAACTGCGGCAATATAAATTATCCGCTGGAAGAAAATTATTTGGGCGGTAGAGATATAGAGATGCGCTAAAAGTTTTATATAAATTTCGTTGAAAATTTTAAAATAAAAAATTTAGGAGACTCAAGATCGATGAACGCAGAACAAAGATATAAATTTCAAAGGACGGCGAGGTATGCGTTTGCTTCGCTGGCGGCATTTAAAGGATCATTATGAAATTTCGCAAACTTAAATTTAAAATCCTAGCCGTAGTGCTGCTTCTTATAATAATATTCTGCGCCGCATTTATCCGTATAATTCCCGATTTTTCCACTTCGCGAGGCTTTGTGATAGTTTCTCTCCCTGATTACAACAAATACAAGCAAGGATACTGTCTTAAAGAGGATAGAATTTTACCCAAAGAGGAGCTGTATAAAAGAGCGATTTTGGATTTTTTTGAAAAAGGCAAAATAATTCTTTATACTGCGAGGAGCAATGATTGTAAAAAATTCAAGGATATAAATAAATGCAGAGATATCTATAATAAAATGCTGAATTATTACGCTGCTTATGGATATGGCAATAAAATAACGTATGACAAAGTATTGGAAATAAACCGAGATAGAAATATCTCTTATAATAAATCAAGATATATCTATTTTGAATTACTCAATTTAAAGCCTATTGTTTTGACACAGGAGTCTATAAGCGTAAATTTAGATAAAAATAGCGCGGGATTTACTACTCCGATAATTCAATTGGTAGGCGAGCATGAGTATTATCTATATAATGGAGATGGCATAATTCTAAATAGAAATAAATTGGCTTTTACCTACATCTATCTTTTTGATAACGAAAAATTTATGGAGCAAATAGATAAAGAATTAAGTTGGTATGAGAACCATAAATCAGATCTTAAACAAAATATTAGCTATTTAGAATTTGATAACTGCGGCACTACTAAAACCAATATAGACAAAAGTGTCGAGAGTATGATAAAAGAATTGGCAGATATACATTGATAAAAGATCAAGTAGTGCGCAAGATATAGTGGATGCGGAACAAAGATATAAATTTCACAGGATGGCGAGATATTTGCTCGCTTTGCCGATAGTTTTCTTGCTCGCTTGGTAGATGACGGCTTTGATTTTGGCGGTTTTGCCTTTTGAGAGCGTGCTAAGAATTGCCGCTTTTGCCGCAATATTTGCGATTTTGGCTTGCGCGCCGCTTTGGTATTTGTTCAAAAGGTATAAAAACTTTAAGCCAAGCAAGCCATTTGTAAAAAATCCAAATCTTAGTTTGTTGCTTTTTGCGGTAGAAAATTTATCGCTCGGCGCTTTTTACGGCGGGTTTTTGGCATGCCTCGCGGCGGGGTATTTTTGGGGCGAGCGTGCCGCCGACTGGAGCGTGGCGTTTGCGCCCGTTTGTTTGATCGTTTTCGTGATCTCGTATGTGTTTAACGAAAAGAAAAGCTAAGCCTATGCGCCTTTCGCGCCCACTAAATTTTATCTCTCGCGCAGCACGGGCTTAGGCACGGATTTAGCCCGCGCGGGCCAAGCGAGATTTGAAATTTCATCATCCCGCTTGCTTTAAAATTTTAAAATTTCATCGTCGCAAAAGCTCCGGCGCGCTCTTTAAATTTTATCTCGCCGTAACCCGAAACCTACTTACCGTCGCATTTTGACATTTGCGCAGAATACCCTTATGCCGCTGCGACATTTACAAAATTTTAAAACGGCGCAGAACTCGCCTTTGCAAACGGCGATTGCGCCGCGGGCTTATCTATTTATTTATGCGGGTAACGGAGCCTTCGGTGGGCTAAAGACGAGACCCTTATCTTAGCCGCAAAGCAAATCCAAGCTTCGGCAGAGAAAAATGCGAGCGGCGAATGTAGAAGCAAAAACCAAGCGGGCGCGTTTGTCCAAAGCCTAGCCCTTTAATTTCATCATTTTTTCTAAAATTTCATACACGAGATCGAGCTTCGTAAAGCCGTCTCTATCCAAAAAATGCCCGCCCTTTTGCACCTCGTAAAACTTAGCATCGATCTGCCCCGCTAGCTCGCGGCTGAAACTAAACGGCACGATATAATCGTCCTTTGCGGCAATCACCGCGCGCTGTTTTGCGGCGGCTTTTATGCGCTCAAAATCAAAGCCTTTATCCATAAACTCGTCTAAAATTTTAAATTGTGGATCGCTAAGCGGCTTTGCAAGCCCCGAGACCAGTATGACGCCCTCTACTGCGCCGCTTGCGGCGCTACTTTGTAAGAAATTTAAGATCGTAGGGCAGCCGAGGCTGTGTCCGACCAGATAGACTTCGCCTTCAAATTTTACGCTTTCTCGCAAGGTTTTCACCCACTCATCAAGCCTCGGATGCGCAGGCGTAGGCATAGTTAAAATTTCCGCCCTTGCGCCCGATTTTTCGATCTCGCCTTTGAGCCAAGCAAACCAATGGCTTTTAGGCGAAGCATCGTAGCCGTGCACGATATAGACACACTTTTGCATATTCTCTCCTTTAAATTTAAGCCCTTTGCGCGCAGAATTTTAAAATTTCAATCCGCGCGCTAGCCCTTACAGATCGTGATTTTATCGGCAAATTTACCTAAAAAATGATACCCCGAGCCCGCCTGCGCGATGATATCGAGTACCGCGTCGGCATCCCGCACGAGCGTGCCGCCCGCAAAGTCCACGCCGCGCTCAAATAGCGCCTGCGGCAGTAGCGGCGTAGTAGGCCCCACGAGCACGAGCTTGGCGCCGCTTTTTTTTAGACGCAAAAGCCCCTGTAACGTGTCATTGATGAGCGTCGTAGCCGTGATTATAACGTTATCTGCGCGCGGCACGACGCTTGCGGCCTCGCTTGCAGGCAGGTAAAACGGCAGCTCCGCCTCTTTAAGCGTGCTTTTGTCAAGCTCTAAAATTTTAAAATCCGCGCCCTTTTTCATCAGCGCCTTGATGTAGGGCACCAGCGCGCCCACGACGACGCTAAAGCTGCCGCGCTCGATCCGCAGCTCATCAAAGGGATCGGCGCCGAATTTCACGTCGTAATCTGCGCAGATTTTATCGAAACACGCCCTTCCAAGCGCATTTAGCGCGGCGAGCGCGAGCGTCTTTTTAAGCGGCGCGGCAGAGCTCAGATCGCGCAGCAGATAGCGCACGCTCTTGCCAGCGATATTGCCCGAATCGGGCATCGCACTTGCTTGCGAGGGGCAGCAAACAGCTCCTGATAGGGACTTTAGCGGCGTATAACTAAGCCCGCACGCGCCTCCTTGCAGCTTCACACCGCTAAAAAACAGTCCCACGACCGCGCGCTCGATCTTAAGTTCCAGCGCCTGGGCACCTAAAATTTCTTTCGCGCACTCCAGCGTTTGATCTAAAATTTCACTCATTTTCGCTCCTTTGATGTGGAATTTAGCGCCATTATAGCTTAAAATTTCGGCGTCCGTATTGATATAGATTTATTCGGCGCGCGACGGGCAACGTCTAAGCAGACGCGAGCCAAATTTAGCGCAAACGGCGAACGCAGGTAAAATTTACGTAGCAGACGCAAATCGTTGCGGCTTGGAATTTTAAAAAGCGCAGTGCGGCTTGGAATTTTAAACTGATCGGCGGCGCGGACGAAGCGGCTGATACAAGCAAGCGGTGCGGGTGGGTCAAATTTAACGAGCAAGCCGATGCGAGCAGACAATGCGAGCTAAATTCCATAAGAGCGGACGAGCAAGAGTTTGGACATAGACGGGTAAATTTAACAATAGTAAGCCGATACAGGCTGAATTTTAGGCTAGCTTAATGAGCGAATGCGGGATAAATTTTAATGAATACGAATGGGCGCGAGCTCGGGCAAATACGAGCAAATTTAATAATTGCGAGCGAACGCAGACTCGGACGCGAGCTAAATTTAACGAAAGCGGTAGCGAGCAAAATTTAATAAAAACGATAGACATGAGTAAAAATTTAATCGACGAGCCGTATCCATGACAAGTTGCGCCCGCTGCGGAGTTAAATTTTATTTCCTACCTGCCGCAAGGCTAAATTTTATTTCCGATCCATCGCGGGACTAAATTTCATTTTCCGATATGGCGCGAGGCTAAATTTTATTCTCCGAAAGCAGGATGTTTATGAGCGGATTTAGCAGCGTTTCGCCGCGAGCGGCGCACAGCACGATCTCGTCATAGTAGTAGTCGCTCCTGCCGTAGTTATGAAACTCATACGCGCCAAAGCCATATCCCATCGGCGTGATCTCGACGCGCGAGTACCAGGCGTCCTTGGCGATGATGTATTTCTCGGTGTCTTGCGAATAAACCCACACCACGATCTCATCTTTGTTTTTTTGCCGCATCAGCCACATAAAGACGTTTGCGATGTCGTTGAAAAAATATGTATCGCCGTTTGGCATAATGGCCTGAGCGGTGTTGTACAGATCGTTTATCACCGTGCCGCTCTCTAGGCATAGGTATTTGCCGAATTCGATCTGCAGCGGCTTCTTATCGGTGTTACCGTGGCGGACGGAGATTTTGGATTCGGCTATATCCATAGACGATATGAGCAGCCCCATTACGCAGGCGAGCAAAACCGCGGCGAAAATTTTTTTAATCATAGCAGCGCACCCCGAACGAAGTAGTATTTGACGACGTAGGCGCTGCAGATAAGCGCGTTTAGAATAAGCCAGAACGAGGAGTATTTAAGCAGGTGGGTGTAGGCGCGCTTGGTGATGAGCTCCGTTAAAAACGGCACGATGCCGAAAAATATGCCCAAAAACAGCGAGCCCCAAATCGCATAGCCGACGAAATAGTAATCCTTCAAAAGCATGCAGTACGGGCATTTGTGATTGGGCTGCTCGTAAACGTAAAGCCCGAAAAAATAGGTGATCGCGTAGTATGCGACGAACAAAAAGAGCAAATTTAGAGCAAAGCTAGCCATCGACTGCTTTAAGAAATTTAAGATCAAAATGGCGCCCAATATCGCGTAGAAAAAGGTCGCCAAAAGCGCCTGCGTGTATCCAAACGGGAGCTTCGGCGCGCGAAATACGACCGAGCAGCAAAACACCGGCACGCGCAACGGGATATTGGTAAAAAATAGAATTTCTAAAATAAACTCCGCCAAAATGCCCGTAAAAAGGATAGTAAAGATCAGGTATTTGCGCTTGAGGTAGGGAAATTTGCCCGCTTTAAGATCGAGGCTGTTTAAAATAAGCCAGAGCCCAAAGCCGAAGATCAGTAAAATTTTTAAAAGCAGCAGGATGTTGCCGTAGCGGTTCGAGCCCACGACGCCTGCGGAGCACATCGCGCCGGGCACGACCGAGGAGAGCTCGTTTAAGCAGAGTGCGAAAAATATAAACAAAATAATCTTGCACGCTATCGTGAAGAACAAAATGGTGTTGATGAGATAGTTTCTTTTCTCCAGGGCGTATTGTAAATTTGAGGTGGCGTTAAAGTCCCAGTAGCGCATGATCCGCACGATGTGAAACTGCGAGATCGCCATCAGCGCTATTACGATCAGCTCCACGGCCAAAAACGCGATCACGCTACCCGATAAAAATACGCTCATGCAGAAAT
Organism: uncultured Campylobacter sp.; assembly: GCA_900539505.1. GTDB lineage: Bacteria > Campylobacterota > Campylobacteria > Campylobacterales > Campylobacteraceae > Campylobacter_B. The sequence continues at coordinate 15,129 of UQCL01000016.1, forward strand.
TTCTCCGTCTTTTAAAAACACGTATCGATCCACGAAGCTTAGCTCATCGAAGAGTATATCGTGCGTCGCGATCAAAACGGTCTTTTTAAGCTCTTTGAGCTTTGAGAGCATTTCGATAAAGCCGAGCGAGTTTTGTTTGTCTAAATTTGCCGTCGGCTCGTCGGCCAAGATGATCTGCGGTCCCATCACGAGCGCCCTTGCGATAGCGCAGCGCTGCTTCTCGCCGCCGCTGAGACTCGAGACGATCTGATCTTTTTTATGCGCGATATTAGCAATCTGCATCGCTTCATCTATGCGCGCGCCAAGCTCACCCTTACTCAGCCGCTCAAGGCTAAGCGGCGCAAGGACGTTTTTATAGACGCTAAGCGCCTCAAGCAGGTTGAAAGACTGAAAGATAAAGCCGATTTTTTTGTGGCGATACGCGGAGCTTTCGATATCGGCGAGCTTAGAGACGTTTGCGCCGTCCACCAAAACCTCGCCGCTGCTAGGCTTAGCAAGCGCGCCTATGATGGATAGGAGCGTGCTTTTGCCGCTGCCGCTGACCCCTTTTAAGATTACGATCTGCCCCTCTTCGACGCTTAGGCTTATGTTTTTTAAAGCGCAAAATTCATTCGCCCTGCCCTCGTTGTAAATTTTAAAAAGCTGCTTAATCTCTATCTTGCTCATTTGACCGCCTCGCTCATATCGCCGATAGCGATGCGCCAGGATGGGATGATGACGAAGGCTAAAAACGGGATCACGCTAAAGACGAAGATCAAAAAGAGCATATTGAAATTTATCGCGGGCGTGAAGGTGATGAAATTTCGCAGCTCGCCGCCTAAGAATATATCGCGCAGAAGCGGCGCATCCAGGATAAAAACATAAGCATACGCGCCCGCGACGCCGAGCAGATAGGCGCTTAGCGAGACGATGAAATTTTGAATAAATTTCATCGCGATGATGTCCTTTATACAAAAGCCGATGCTGCGCAAGATCGCGATCTCCTTTTTTTTCTCTCCGTATGCGAGCGAAATTTGATTTTTCAGCAAGATGAAAAACGAGATCATCGCCACGGCATAAAGCACCATAAAAATTCCACCCTTGTAATAATACAGATGCCTCACTTCGGCTACCGCGTCCTCGGCGCTGAGAGCTTGCGTGTTGGGGTATAAATTTACGATCTTAAGCGCTACTTCGCTTACTTCGTTGGGGTTGGGCACGCTTACGTAGAGCTTGGTGTATTCGCCCTCCTTCAGGCTTAGCACCTCGCGCGCGGTATCGGGGTTGAGATAGATCACGTCGTTTGAGACGATGCTGCTTTCGTGCGGCGAAATTTTATTGATCTTAATCGCGATTAGGCGCTGTTCGGTTAAGAAGTGAAACTCGTCCTCATAGTACCACTCGCCCATCGCCGCTTTTACCCCCTCGCCTACGACCATTTCGTTTTCGCTCAGGCTTTCGTCGCCTACGATATGAAACCAAACGCGCTTTTGAGCGAAGTAATACATCCCGTCTACGGCGCCCTGCACTTCGCTGACGCCCGCGATTTTGGAGATATCGTAGATATAGCCGTCGTGCATCAGATCGCGCTTGCCCGCGCGTAGAGCCTCTACGACGATGTCGGGCCTGAGCTTGATGACCTTTTCAAGATCGTTTTGAATGGAGCCCGAGATGAAAAGCACCGAGCTTAAAATAAAAACGATAAATGCAAAGATCGCGAAGCTAAAAGCGTGATCGGCTCTGTCTTTTCGCAGCAAAGTTACGGAGTAGTCGATGAAATTTTTACTTATCATAGACGAACTCCGCATAGGCCTTGCTCTTAAAGCTGCTCGAGAGCCGCACGTCCTTTATCTCGCGTGCGAGCTTTTGCAGGCACTGCTCGCCCTTTGCGCGATCAAAGCTTACATAATGCACCGCAATGAGCGCGTAAAGGGCGGCAAAAAAGATCATTAAAGCGCAAATGAGCCTCATAGCCCTTCTATTACGCTCTCTTGAATTTCATCAAATTTAAGTACGCTCTTGCCTCCGTGATCTTTAGCGAAGGTCTTAGCCGCGCTCTCGCTATCAAACGCAATGAGCTCGTCGCCCATCGGTCCTAGGACGTTTGAGCCGAGCACGAAAAAGGCGCTTTTAGCATCGATCTTGTGTAGCTTGTAGTAGTCGGTTACGAAAATTTTATCAAAGCCCTTGCCCTTTTGGAAGTAATATTTCATCAGGTCTTTTACGCCGTCAAAATACAGGTTCTCGCCACCTTGAACCTCTATCATCGCCGCCCAGTTAGGGTTTTTGCCCACTAGCATACCGCAGACCGGGCATTTAGCGCCCTCAGGCACGACGATCTTTTCAGCCTTTTTCGCTTTTGCGTTTTTATCGCTGCTGCCTAAATTTGCCGGCGCGTCCCATAGATACAGCGCTGCGGCTTGTAGGTGCTTGTCGTATTCAGGAGCCTTGCTAGCGCCTTTTACGTCGCAAACATTTTTGAGATGAGCTTTGAGCTCGGAGATGGCTTTGAAGCTTTTCGCTTCAGTTTTAGCGCAGTTTGTTTCGTAAAATTCTTTACCGTGCGCGTAAACGCCGCCCTCGCGCTTGGCTTTAATCATCTTATTATCGCCCTCGAAATCCTGCCCCGCAATCTCGTAGGCCTTGGCAAAGTTCACTATCTCGCCGCCGTTTTCGGCTTGGAATTCCTTCGCGTCGGCTTCGGTTGAGAAGGCGTATTTGCTATTACGCGTCATCGTGCCTTTAACCTTGCTGCCCACGACGTAAAAGGCTTTATTTACGTCGATCAAATTTAGATTTTTCGTATCGACGACCTGTGCATCGCTTGGAATTTTTCCCTCCGTTAGCTCGTACAAGCAGTGCAGAGAAGCTACTTGTTTGCCGTTCCAAACGTGGTTAGTTTTGTAAAATTTAACCAAATTCATTCCGCAAACGGCGCAGTATTCTTTGCCCTCGCCGCTTCCTACGAGCGTAGCTTTGCTAGGATCCACGCTTTGAAACATAGGCTTTGCCGGTTTATTGGCCCCGTCCATTGAGGCACCGAAAACGAACGCGACGAGTGCAGCCGAAGCTAAAAACGAACGTAAAATCATACTGTCTCCTTAAAAATTTGATGTTTTAAATCTACTTACTAATCGAATTTAAAAATTCCAAATTCTCGCATCCCATCTTGATGCCGCCGTCGCAGCTTTTTTTGAAAAGCTCTTTTGCTTTGGCGTTATCGGACTTCACCCCTTTTCCTTCGGCATACATTATGGCTAGGTTATTGCAGCCGTCGAAGTGGCCGAGGTTGCACGCTTTTTCATACTGCTGCTTTGCTTGCTTATAATCCTGGCCCACCCCCTGCCCGAAGGCGTATAGATAGCCAAGGTTGTTGCAGCCGATGCCGATGTCGCCGCCGCAAGCCTTTTCGTAAAAAATTTTAGCCTTTGCGAAGCTTTGCTGCACGCCTTCGCCTTTCAGATACAGATAGCCCAGGTTGTTGCAGCCCATCATATCGCCGTAGGTGCAGGCCTTTTCATAAAGGCTCGCCGCCTTGGCGACATCCTTTGCAAGCCCTGCGCCGTTTGCGTATAAAAGTCCGAGCGAGGTGCAGCCTTCGTTATCCTTGCAGGCTTTTTCGTAATAAGCCGCAGCTTTGGTAAAATTTTGATCCGCGCCGTTGCCGCTTTCGTAGATATAGCCTAGATTGTTGCACGCAAGCGCAAATTTAGCGCTGCACGCTTTTTCATAGAGGCTGATCGCTTTTTCGAAATTTTTCTCTACGTTGCCGGTACCCTCAAAATACAAAACGGCTAGATTATAGCATCCCGAAGCTTTATTTTCCAAACCGCACGCTCGCTCGTAAATTTCTGCGAGTTTTTTATGATCGCCGCTTTGCTGAGCTTGAATGCCCTCGCTGATAAAGCCCGCGTTTGCCGCGGCAGCCAAGGCTAACGCTATTAGAAATTTTTTCAAATTTACTCCTTTATATCGTTTTTACGTCCCTGCCTCTGAAAGCAAGAGCGATTATTAAAATTATCGCCGCTATTATACAATAAAACGGCGCGGGTATCTGCGGCGCATCTCCCGCAGCGTAAGAGTGCATGCCGGTGAGGTAGAAATTTACGCCGAAATAGGTCATTATGATCGAACTATACGCAAGAGTCGAGCTCACGCAATAAACATAGATCGAGCTGAACTTCGGGATAAGCTTTAGATGCAGCACGATCGCATAGACGATGATCGAGACATACGACCAGGTCTCTTTGCTATCCCAGCCCCAGTATCGCCCCCAGCTCTCATTCGCCCACACGCCGCCGAAGAAATTTCCGAGCGTCAGCATCGAAAGCCCCACGATGAGGCTGATCTCGTTGATCGCCGTTATATATCTGATCTGAGCGTTAAGCCGCTCGCGATTGGCGCTGTTTTTAAGCGCCATCAAAATAAGAGCCAAAAGCCCAAGCAGGCAGCTAAGCCCCAAAAATCCGTAGCTAGCCGTAATAACCGAGACGTGGATGCTAAGCCAATAGGACTTTAGCACCGGCACGAGGTTGGTAATCTGCGGATTTACGAAGCTCATATGCGCTACCAGCATCACAATGCTGGCTAGCAAGCAGCTCGCGCTTAGCGTAAGCAGGGACTTTCTAAAAAATATAATCCCCGCAAGCGCCGCCGACCAGCCGATGTATATCATCGATTCATAGCTATCGCTCCACGGCGCGTGAGCCGCTACGTACCAACGCAGCGCAAGCGCGAGAGTATGCGCTGCAAAACATATCGCAAAGGCCGCAAATAAAATTTTTTGCGCGAGCGTGAAGCGCTTGCCGCAAAGTGCGCCCAAAAGCGCCAATATTAGAGCTACGCCGCCTAGGATCATATAGCAATAAACGAGCTTTTTAAAAACCGAAGCTTTGTTGTAAAACACCTCGGCTTTGACGCGGCTAACGCTAGGAAGAATAGCCGCAGAGGCGGCTCTTTGGTAGTTTTTCAGCTCCGCAAGTGCTGCATCTGCTTTAGCCCAATCATTATCCGAAATTCCGTCTTGCAAGCCGTTTAGATAGTCGTTTAGCACGCCTTTGATCTGCAGCGCGATCCTATAATCCGCAAAGGCGTCGTTCGGCGAGAGCCACGCGTTTTGCGGGTCGTTCGGCACGGGGATAAATTTAAAAAACACCCCTCTAAAGGTCAGATACGCAATGTTTAACCGCTCGTCGAATTTAATCAGCTCGTTATCGAGCACGCCGCGGCGTGAGGCGCTTTTTTCATTCGCCTCGTCCAGGGCGCGCGCAAGCTTGTAGTTGCCGTTTTCATCAAAGACTGAATTAAAGCTCGCATATCGCTCCTGCGGCGCTAAGCCCAGCATCTTTTTGATCTCGTCGTTTTTGATCTTGATGATCTTTTGATCGCGCCAGAAAGCGGGATTTAGGCTCATTCCTAGGATCATCTGCTCGGCGCTTAAGCCGTAAAGCGAATCCGTGCCTGAAATTTTATTTACGATTTCGCTTGCTTCGGTGCTAAGCGGCTTGATCCTACCCATGTAATCTTGCACCAAAAGCTCTGCAAACGCGCCGTTTGCGTGAACGCGCGAGTTAGCTTTAAGGTTTGCCAGATAGTTTTCATCCGCGGCGCGAAGCTCCACGCTTAAAAGAAGCGGCGCAATCAAAAGAAGCGCGGCGGGCGCATTGTTTTTGATAAATTTGGCGAGCTTTTTAAACCTGCTGCCGGCGGTAAAAAGATTTCCAATAAATCCGACGCAAAGCAAGAAATAGCCGAAATAAGTGGGGATTTTACCAGGATCGCGGTTAAGCTCCAGCACCGTACCAAGCTCGTCGGTGTCGTAGGAGGATTGAAAGAGCTTAAAGCCGTCAAAGCTTAGCGGGTGGTTCATATAAATTTCATGCTCCCCCGCGCTCTTGCCCTCTTTTAAAATTTCAACGTCGCTGGCGTAGGATGACGGGCTTTGCGAGCCCGGGTAGCGCTCGAGCTTAAATTTCAAAAGCTTTACCGCAAACGGAAGCTCTATGAGTTTCGAGCCCCAGCTTAGCATTATCTCCTCGCCGTCAAAGTTTAAAATTTTGGGTTCCCCGAGCCAGCCCGCGCCGCCGCGCAGCTGCGCTTCTTGCTCGCTTCCGCCCTCAAAGCCCGCTTTTACCTCAAGCGTGCCCTGCTCGCCTTTGGGCGCGGGTTTGTAGGAGCTAAATTTGACGGTGAAGCTTTTAGAATTTATACTTTGCGTGAAGCTAAAATCGTTATCGCCGATCTGAGATAGATTTAACGGATGCTCAAACAGCGCGTCTTGCGTGCGGATTTGCAAGTATGGTTTGACGCTCACCATCTCATTTTCGCTCTCGCCCGCCCTTACGTGCAGCACGCCCTCGGTGCCGAAATAGCGCGTCAGCGCCGCGCCGATAAAGATAACGACAAATGCCGCGTGAAGCACGAAGGAGCCGAAACGGCGCCACATTTTGGTTTTTATGATTATTCCTAGCAGGCTAAGCGTCGCAGCGCCCATGACGCACTCATACCAGCGCGCCTCATAGACTAAAATTTTAGCAGTTTGCGTATCGTAAATGCTCTCTAAAAAGGTCGCGACGCCAGCACCTGCGGCTAGAATGAAAAGGAGGCAGAGCGCAAATTTGTAAGAGATGAAAAATTTTAATATTTTTAGCGCGCTCATTAACCCTCCGCAGTTTTACATTATTATATCGTAAGTTTGTCCCGCATACAAAATAAACATCCTAAGAAGCAGCACGCCCATGACGCTGGCAAGCGCGCTAACGTAGAATGTAAACGCAGAGTGAGCGATCTTTTTGCCCAGTGCGAAATTTAAAACTAGCGGTACACAAAAGCCTACGCCCACGACGCCTAGCCAAAACAGCTGAGCGTAAACGCCCTCGCTAAAGGCAACGCTTGCAGCTTTTTGTACGTCGCTGCCAGTGATTAGCGAGACGAAGATCATGCCGATTAGTAAAATTTCCATCGCTAAAACCGGCCACTCGACCGTATGTAGAGTTTTTAGATCGCCACCGTGCGGGTCCGCTTTAAAGAAAAGCGCGGCTATGAGGCTTGAGCCCGCAATCCCCGCCGATAAGCCAGACGCCACGAAAAGCGCAGGTAAAACGGCTGTATTAAGGATAGGAAATCTAACTAAAACCGAGATCAAAAAGCCCGTATAGGCGCAGATCGCGACCGCAAAAACAAGCGTAAGCGCAAGAAGCAGCGGGCGAAGCGCGTTTAAAATTTTCATTACGAGCGCGAAAAGCCCTTTTAAAAAAGTAAGTCTGTGCGATAAAAATCCGCTAAGATCAGCTTTAAACGCATAAAGGCAGACCACAAAGCTAAGCGGGATATAGACGCAAAGCGCCGCCACGCCCACGGACATAACCGAGGTGAAGTTGTAATTGATCAAAATTTTCCAAAAAAGAAGCGGTCGCTCTAAATCGGCTACCAGACAAACCATACCGAGTAAGATCGCTACGAAAGATAGCAGCGACGCAGCCTTAAACAACGGCGTGCTTTCGGTCTGTTTTTTGTAAAATTTAACTAGGATCGCGACTACTAACGCGCCGCCGCTCATACCCGCTAGCAAAAGATAAACCGCGATCGGCCAACCCCACTCCACGCCGTGTGAGAAGGTCGCAGTGAAATTTATAGCTCCGTTCATATCACACTCCTAGTTTAACCGCAGGAATATAGCGCAGGCTCGGCTTCGTACCGCACTCCGGGCGCATTCGCAGGCTGTCTTTTACGCGAAGTAGCTGGCTGATGTGCGAGCCTTCGTCGTTTAGATCGCCAAATACGATTGCCTCGTATCTGCACGCCTCAATGCAGGCAGGCTCGTGGCCGTCTTTTAAATTCGTATCCAAGCAGAAGTTGCAGCTCTCTGCGGCTTTGGTTTCGTGGTTTATAAATCGCACATCGTAAGGACAGGCCACGATGCAGTATTTACAGGCGATGCAGTCGTCGGTGTTCATCGTCGTGATGCCGGTTTTTTCGTCCTTGTGACAGGCTTTCGTCGGGCAGACGTTCACGCACGGCGCGTCCTCGCACTGCTGACAAGATACTCTAACGTAGCGCTTTTCTTTCAAATTTAGCGGATCGGTTTTATCCTGGATAAAAAGCCTCATCTGACCTTTTGGGACCAAATTTACCTTTTTACAGGCGATCTCGCAATCGGTACAGCCCACGCATTTGTTCTGATCGAATATCATGCCGTAGTGCGGCTTTTTCGGCTCTTGCTTTTTAGCGCTTGCGTTTACATCTTGCGCATTTTTATCTGTGCCGTTTTGTGCGAGCAAGCTTGAGGCGATTGCGCCGAGCCCCAAAGAGCCGAGTGCGGCGGATTTTATAAAATTTCTTCTTTGCTTTTGCATATTCTCCTCCGACTAAATTTAAGCAAAACTACTTTGTTTTGTTCGCGTCGTGAAAGCTTTTAGCCTCGCTCTCGCTAAGCTTTTTGGCTGCATCGGCAAGCTCGCCGGGCTTTAAAACCTTTAGTAGCTCGGCTTCAAAAATTACTACAGAACCCGCAGGAATTCTATCTACGTCCACGTTACCGTAGGCTAAATTACTAGGGATTGTAAATTTATATTTCGAGCCCGTATTCATCAAAAGCAACCCCTCGCGCAATCCGTCGATTAAGCCTATCATAGAAAGATGCGCCGGAATTTTAGACGCGAAAGTATCGTCAAATACGCTACCGTTCGTCAAATACGCCTTGTAGTTCATCACCACTACGCTCTCAGGCTTTGGCTTTTCGCCCATGCCTAGCTTTAAAATTTCATATTGAAGACCGGATTTTGTGGTTTTAACGTCCGGATTTTTGGCATTTTTCGCCATAAATTCCTTGCCCGCTTTTAAATTTTTATCAAGCTCCGCTTTGGAATTTGTTTCTACGATCTTATTTAGCTTATCGGCTCTTTGATTCAAAAGCGCAATAATTTCCTCATCTTTTAGCTTCTGCTGCTTTTTAAGAGCGTCCAAAAACCCCTCTATCACCGCATCTAAGTCGTATTTGACACCTAACGCGGCTTGTGAATGCAGCTGGTTTGAAACATAGCTTCCGGTGGAAGCTCCAATGCTATAAGATTCTTTTTGTTCTTGCGTAGTTAAATTCGCGCCCAACGCGCAGCTTGCCAAAACGATAGGCAAGAAAATTTTTAGTCTTTTTTGCATACATTTGCCTTTTAAATTTCGGGGCCGCGAACTTACGCGACCCCGAAAGAATTATAAATTATTATTTAGAATTCTTTGAGCCTCTTTGATATACTCTTTAGCGGCCTCTAGCCTTTGCTTAGTATATTTAAAGCCATGCATACCCCATGAGCCATCTTTTTCGATAAGATCGACGGTGTCTTGAGCTTTTTCTATTAGCTCGTAAACGCGAGTTTTATCGCTGGAGTTAAGCTTTTTAGTCTCAAGGATAGAGTAAATTCCTTGAATACCGATCTTAACTTGCGAGAAATCGCTCTTAATTGGAGTTTGCCAGCCCATAACCTCATCGTAAACCTGCTTTTGGTTCTTGAAGTGAAGCGTCTCTTTTAGCTCGGAAACGACAGGGCTGTGGCAGCCTTTGGTATCTTGCATATCTTTATCTGCCCACGAGGTTCGTGCGCACGACCACATAAGATCGACGAAATTTCGTCCGTCTTTATTTCTTTGGAAGTGCCAATCTTTCGCATCTCTTGGACCTTTGGCGGCATCGCCTGCGACTAGAGATTTTCTAGCAGGATCGATGTCGATCTTCCAGATGTGCGATCTTCTTTGAGTATCAAATCCCGCGTTGTCTTGGAACTGAATAGCGTAGAAGTTCTCGCAGCTCATCATAAACGGCATGTGGCAAGATGCGCAGGTGTTGTCTTTATGCGTATCGGCTCTTGCAGCGATGTAGGCTTGCTCTTGGTGGCAATCCTTGCACTCTTTTGTGATCTTAGGCTTTGTATAAAACGCGCTTAAATAGCCCTGCTCGGAGTTATAATTTACGCCCTTTACGGTTTTATCGCCAACTACCGGTCCGGTATTATCGTGCGGATCGTGGCAGGTTACGCAGCGCATACCCTTCTCGTAGTGAGCGGTAAAGTAGGACTGAGAGCCTTCAGAGCCACAGCCTGGACCCATAGATTTAAATTTAGAGCTAAGAGATAAATCAGGGTTTCCGTTGTTTAGCGGATTAGCACGAGCTAAATCAGGGCTATAGTTAAATCTTTGGTGGCAGCGTTCGCAGTTTGAGGTTCTAAAATTTGTAGCGCCGTCAAGGTGACCGCCCGCTCCATGGCACTCTTCACAGGTGATACCTTTGGAGATAGTGTGCTTTTGAAGCTCTTTTGCGTTACCCAAAGCAGCATAGAATTCTTTTTTAGTTTTAAAATCGAATTTGAATGGGTGGCAGACTTCGCAATACGAGCTGTTTGCTTGGAAAAACATCGATTTTTTATATTTCGCAGCATACGACGCAAGACCTCTTACGTAACCGCCGTTATCGCCGTATTCCTCAAGCGTGCCTGGGAATTCCGGAACGATCTTTTTAATCTTTTTGACCGTCTCATCGTCTAAATTTAACGCCCAAGTCCTTTGGAATTGGTTACCGCCGGCTACGATCTGACCGGTGCCGTCTCGTAGCAAGCCGCCCTCTACGTGATAGGTTCCGCGTAGCAGCCACGCATCTACGTAGCCGAATTTAGTCCTTAAGTGTCCTACGGTAGCGTAGATCACGTCGGGAGTGATACCTTTTGGAAGGATCGACGCGGTGTCGGGGCTAAATACCGGCTCGGTTAGGTTGTTATTGACCTCCGGGTGCTCGCCAGGGAAGCGGATAGTAGTGGCGTGGCGCGATCTGCTCCATGTCTCATACTGTGCAGGGTGGCACTCGCCGCATTTTTCAGGACCTATGAATTTATTCGGAAATTGCAAAGAAGAGCCCGCAGGGATTCTATACATCATAGAGCTATAGCCCTTGCCGTCATCTCTTTTACTCGCCTTTGAAAAGTCAAATCCATGCCCTTCCGCAAGCCACTCCAAACCTCGGTCGTGTACATCCATCTTACCGACCGTCTTACCGCCGTATTTGGTAAAAATCGGGTGATTTTTAAATAGCCAGTCATACATCTCTCGCTCTTCTACGACGTAGTCCTGCAAGGATATGACGCCTCTGCTTTGCAACGTGCCCTTAGGATTTGCGATGACGTCGCGCGATTTTTGCGACATTTCCATCTCATGCCCCATGCCTTCATCAGCACAGGCTCCTGCGGCAAAAATGCTAATACAGGCTAGCGCGCCTAGTAGCATCTTATTCCATTTTTTCATGGCTCCTCCTTTGAAAATCAAAATTTTAAATTAGCAAAGTTCTACGCTCAAAATAATATCAACAAAAAAGGGTGAAAAAGGGAGAAAATTTAATAAAGTATAAATTTAACGAAAAGTGATCGTAAATATCGCGCCTTCGTCGGAATTTGCAGCGCTTATGCTCCCTCCATTTTTTTCGATTATCATCTTGCTCATATATAGTCCGAGCCCGCTGCCCTGCTGTTTTGTCGTAAAGTGCGGCTCAAAAATTTTATCTAACTGCGCTTCGTCGATGCGGCTTGCGTTATTTTCGATCGTGATTACTCGCTCGCCCTGCTTTAAAAATGAGTGAATTTTAATCTCGCGCCATTTAAGCGGCACGTCCAAAAATGCCTCCTTTGCGTTGTTTATGATGTTTATTAGCACCTGAATTAGCTCGTTTACGTTGCCGTAAAGCGTAAAATTTTCCTCTATCCGCACGCTTATGTCAATGACGTGTTTTTTAAGCGAGGCGTTTAAAATTTTACGCGCCTGCTCGATCGCTTCGCTGGCGCTAAATTCTTTCTTCGACATATTTGGATTGAAGAAATTTTTAAAATCCTCGATCGTATCGCTCATAAATTTCACCTGCTCGCCCGCGTCCCTAATTCCGCCTTCGAGCCTCTCTTTTGAGAGCTTGCCCCGCTCGTTGTAAAGCTCTAAATTTATGAGCGTGGAGCTAATCTGAGATAGCGGCTGGCGCCACTGGTGCGAGATATTGCCGATCATCTCGCCCATGAGCGCGAGGCGGCTTTGATTTATCAGTAAAAGCTGAGTCTGCATCTTTAAAGTCGCGTTTTTTTTGTGAATTTTATAGATACAAAATATACAGATCAAAAATACCACAAGCAAGCTTAGACCGCTAACGACGAACTCTTTAGTGTGGTAGAGCAGAATGCTTTTTATCGGAATTTTAAAGCTTATCATCGCAATCGTATCACCTAGGCCACCTTTGAAATTTCCCACATCTCCGTAGAGCTCTTGCATCTTTTTAGGCGCTGCGTTGATGCTGTGGCACTCAGTGCACGAAGGCTGAGAGTTTGTTATCGGCAAGCTCAAAAGATACGAGGCGCCCTCTTTATCGTAGACGATCTTGGAGTATTCTTTATATCTGTTTTCTTTAAAGCCCTCTAAAATTTCATTCTCAAACTCACTTCCCTCGTGCTCGGGATTGAGCGGATCGGTAGCGACGAGCTTGTAGTCGTAGTTAATGTGATTTTTGGCGAGCTGAATTTTATAAATTTCGCGCGTTATGTAGGTCGAGGACATCAGCCTCGGATCGAAGAAATCCTCGCTTAGAAGCTTTTTTTCTTTAAGCTCGTTTATTAGCGGGCGCTGCACGGTCGAGACGTAATCGCGCACCGCATTCATCGTATCTAGGATATAAAACGCCTCGCGCCTCGTGTCCTTTAGCGCAAGCTCGCGGTAGAAGTTAAAAACCAAAGCCGTAATTACGATATATAGCAGCACGAAAAGCGCTACGATAAATTTAAATTTATACTTCAAAGAGATACCCCACCGCATATAAATTTTTGATCACGTCCTTGCCGATCTTGCGGCGTAGCTCTTTGACGATCGCCTTGATCGCCTCCTTGCTGGGCTGCTCGAACTCCCACATATAGTCGAATAGCTGCTCGTAGGTTACGGTTTGGTTTTTGCGCGCTAAGAAGTACTCCAAAAGCTTGCTCTCGCTTTTGGAAAGATGACAGGCGCTGTCTTTGACGTAGATGATCTTTTTGGCAAAATCATACTTCAGCTCATCGTTTATGCTAAATATCGGCGCATGGTTTATCAGCTCCGCAGCGACGTCTTGCAGCGCCTTTATAAATGCGTTTTTGTCGTACGGCTTAGGCAGATACCTAGTGATCTTAAGCTCCACCGCCCGCCATAGATACTCCTGCTCGGTGTGGCTCGAAAGTATCACGATCGGCACTGAGATGCCGGCAGCCCGGATCTTTTTAACGACCTCAAGCCCGTCCATATGCGGCACGCCGATATCAAAAACCAGCGCGTCGTACGAGCCGCTCATCGCCTCATCAAGCGCCTCCAGCCCGTCCTTAACCCCCACTACTTCGCCGAAAAACAGCTGTAGCGATTCGATTATATTTTTTAAAATCCCGGGCTCATCCTCTAGACAAAGAACCCTTTTATTGGACAAAACGTCCAATAATTCGTAATCTTGCATACTCTATCCACCTCCAAGCTTAGCGCATTTCATTCTTAATCGTCTCTTAAAATATAACTCGCTTAAATTATATAAATTTAGCATTAAACTAACGTTAAAAAATATACCAAAGCGGTTGCACGCCAATTTAGACCTCAAACCGCATATGTGCGAGCTTTGCGCCTGCATAAGTTGGATAAAAATATCACAAGAACATAAAAGGCGGGGCGATAAGCTTGATATTAAATTTTACCGCCTCGCAGGCAGCAGATGAAAGGCGGTAAAATTTTATTTTAGAAGTGCTTGCATATGCATTTTGTAGACGAAAGGCAATTAAAACATAAAATCTATCAGCTCCGCAGCTCGGCGGGATAGAATTTTAAAATTTAGCCCAAGCCGGGCATGCTAAAGTTAATGTGAATGCTTCATCTTTGAGTGATCCATGCCGCCGTGATCCATGTTCTCCATCAAGCCATGATTCATATGCGAATGACCCATCCCCTCCATCGAACCCATATCGTGGCTCATCCCGCTCATCGAGCCATGATCCATCATAGAATGATCCATGCCGCTCATACCTGGATCGGTCATTCCAAAAATCATCGCGACGTGTCCTAGCACCAAAAATACAATCAGCGCCAAGAAATGAAATTTAAGCCTAGCTCTAAATTCCGCTCCTTTTGCGATAACTCCGAGCTCCAAAAGTAGCAGCACCAGCGCAGGCAGCGCCGCCGCTACGTATGCCGCCAAAGCTAAGGTGTCCGCAGCGCCACGCAAATGAATAGCGGGCAAAATTTTAACCGCTACGTAAATGATTAATATCGTAAAATAAGCGCCGAGAATGATGCTAAGGCATTTATTGATTTTTAGCGACAAAGAGCCCTTCTGCGCGTGGTACAAGCTAAAAAATTCGCTCGCTACTATCGCTTCTGCTAAGCCCATCGGCACCGCCATAAATAAAATCAAATTCCACGGCTGATTTGCCATCAAAAGTTCCATGTAATTCGTCATTGCCATGTTTTCTCCTTATTTTGGTTTAAAGGACGCAATTCTAGCGGCTTTCGGTAAAAAATTTTAAAACAATAGATAAGATTAAGTGCGCCTTTAATCTTATCTTTCTGCAAAATGATTTGAGCTGCGTCTTAAAACTCGCTCACAAATATTAAATTTTAATCTCGCCTCGCACGCCGCCTCTTCGTATCTAACGCGAAATTTAGAAAATTTATATTTGCAGATGCAGCTGCATTAAATTTAGCCAAAACGCTTTAAATTCCGTAAAATTTCAGTTTTGTAAAGATAAAATTACGACATTTTTTAAAAAGGATTTAAAATGAAAAACACCCTCTTGTTCGCCTGCGCGGCATTATTTATATGCGCTTGCTCCGCTCCAGAGCATCCAAAGCCAGGCGTTTCGCATTGCAGCGAGCCCAAAATGGACGAGGCGTCACATCAGATGATTCAAATTTGCGGCGAAAGCGAGGATCCGCAAATCGAAAATATGCAGTGCAACGAAAATGGACTTTGCTTCGGCACCGCAAAAATCAGATAGCCGAAGCGTCTTGCGGGTGCCAGCGCTAAATTTAACTATTTTAAAGCCGAAACCGAACGCCCGCAAGCGGTCTAGGCCACGCTTTAAAATTTAGCCAGCGATTTAAATTTAGCTCCGCTTCACGCGCTGATGCATTTTATCTATCTTATTTTTAGCTGCGTCCGCCGATTGATCGAGCTGCTCTTGGCGCAATAAAATTTTAAAATTTCATCGCCAAGCACGGCGCATAATTAGGATTTAAAAGTAAGCGCGGCTCAAATTTTATAAGTTTAAAATTTTAAAGCGGCATGCAATTTGAAATTTTACGCTTCTTGAATGCTAGCTGTGCAAAATTTCGCGCAAGCTCAAAATCCGCGCCAGGCAATTTTGTGCCGCTGCAAAATTTCTAGATCGCAACTCCGCTCAGTAGAATTTTTGGCGGTGCAGATGGAGGCGCAAAATCTGCGCCGTGTAATCCCACGCGGATCGCATCATACAAATTTCTATGTCGTGCGCCAAGGCTCATAGCCCAATCTCGCTACAAGATCGCTTACGAAATGGCGTAGCATCCTTAGCCGCATAGCGCAACGCAGCCTTACTCGCTGCGTAGTCGAGATCCATAGCTGTAGTGCAAAATGGCGCAAAATTCTTTGCCGTGCGGTAGGAGTTCTCAGAGCAAAAAAAGGCGCGGTATCCTCTACCGACGGTGCAAGTTTACAATCTAGCTCACGCCTTAGAATTCTGTCTCAAACTCATTACTTAAAATTTCGTCTCAAAAAAATCGCGTATGAGAAATTCCGCCTTATCTTTACGGCTTAAAATTTCGTACGGATCGCACCGAGCGAAATCCAGTCACTGCGCGACGCAAGCTTAAAATTTCAGCGTCGTGCTCGCTGCATATTAAATTCTGCTTCACTATGACGACTTAAATTCTATCACAAGCCCGCAGATTTAAAATTTTACTTCAAACGACGCCATGAAATTTTTACCCTCCTAGGTAGATACCTCTCGGTGCCTGCGCCGCTCGCACTTAGCGGCGACGCTATATCTTTGCCGATAGCAATTCTCGCACAGGGCGCCTGCCACAGCGCATAGAAAATAAAGCGCGCCGCCTGCTCGATCGCCGCCTCTAAAAATTTTAAGCGACCGCAAAATTTTAAAATTTGAAAGTAGCCTGTGATTAAGCCGATTTTTATAAATTTGGATTTGCTTTGTAGCAGCGCAATCTGGTGAGCAAGGCGCAACTATAAGTTACGCAGCTAGCTTTACGTCAGCTGCTTAAACATTTCGATCTGTTCCTTCGTAAGCTCAATCAAATCATCGTTTGCGTATTTAAGCGATGTCTCCAGACTTGCGATGAGCTCCTTACGGACGAAGCTCACGCTAAAAAGCGTCGCCCAAAATCGCGCTCCGCTGCCCGTGCTCGGATCTTCCAAGACCGCTCTAATCGCAGCTACCGCAGCAGCATCGTCCGCTGCACCTAGCACCTCGTCCACGAGTGGATATTCACCTGCGCCGTCGCCCTCGTTTAGCGAGCGCAAAAGCGGCTCAAGCGCCTCGTCGCAGGGATTATCACGCAAAAACTCCCGTACCGCACGAAACTCCGCCACGAGCTGATCCGAAAGCTGCGCAGGCATCGGCTGATGAAGTCTCAAAAAGTCTAATGCCGTTTGCTTGTCCATAAAATTCCTTTTAAATGATATGCGCGATTGTAGCTAATTTTGGATTGCAAAGAGATAAATTTACTCTAATTTATCAGCTACTTCCGTCATAAATTATCAATAATCTTAAATAATTAGATAGTGATTTTGTAGTGGCTTTTAGGGGCGATTTTCGATGGGCTTTGCGCGGATTACAAAATAAAATTCCAAAATTTTATCCAAATAAAAAAGCCCCCGCGGACTGCGGGGGCTTACAAGCTTGATCTGTTTGGTCTGGCAGAATTTAGCAGACCAAGAGGGATTATTCCTCGATCTTGCCGGTTTTGATGCGGCGCTCGTAGATTTCGCGCATCTCTCTGATGTCATTTTTGACCTCAAATACGCCGTGCCAATGCGAATAGTCAGGTCCGCCCATTAGCGCGCCTTGGCGCATTCTGCGACCCTCGTGGTGCCATGAAACATAATAGATTCGCTGGAACGCATCCGCCCAAGGATCGTCTTTTAGAAGTTTCTTTTCCTTAAGCTCTTTTAACATCTTAGTCGCTTCGTCGTTGTAAACGTTATATAGAAGTACCTGCTTATCGCCCACCTCAAAGAAATTATTCGTGTGGGTGCTTGCGTGGCACTCTTTGCAGACTTGCTTCATCTCCGCACGCGCTGCCTCAGGACCGTTTAGGTTACCCGCCAAAGGATTACCAATGTTTAACTTGCCGGTATTTAAAAACTCGCTTACCGCGGTCTCATTACCGCCGGTGCGTAGATTGCTCTTAGGCTGCCACAAATTCCACTTCAAGCGTTGAGATACATTGTGAGTGGAGTTTAGATCGCCCACACCGCCGCTAATATGGCAGGTCGCGCATGTAGGGGCGCGGTAGTCAGGAACTGCCCAAGTACCAGGAGCGCTGTCAAATTTCCACTCATTGCCTTCAGCGTTAAATACGTGTCCGTGCATTGAGTTGTTGTAAATTTCGATATCCGGATGATCAGGTCCTAAGTGGCAAGATGCGCAAGCAGCAGGCTTACGAGCTTCAGCAATCGAAAATTTATGACTCGAGTGGCATGATTTGCATCCGCCTACGCTACCGTCCGGATAAACCGTACCGATGCCGTAAACGGGCCAGGTCTCTTTGGTAGGCTTGTTATGCTCATCCATTTTAATGACGCTACCGTGGCATTGAGAGCAGCCGGTAATATCAGGCGCGTGTTTAAGATCAGGGATATCACGTCCTTCGTAGTGATACATTAGATCAACCATTCCTTTGTTGGCTTGCATCTGCATAGCACCTCTTGCGTGACCGCTGTTTTCAAACTCTTTAACCTCGTTACTGTGGCATTTGGCACAGGTTTTAGGGCTAACTAGCACCGAAATATGATTGTCTGTGTCTTTCGGATGCGGCTCTTTAGCTGCCATAGGGCTATCTGCTGGCTGCGAGTGGCAGTCGGTACAGCTAACGCCTACGTGAGCGTGGCGGCTCATCTTCCAATCCGCAACGACGCCCGGAGTTTTTTCGGCATGGCACTCGACGCAGCGTCTAGCTAGCGGCGTAAGCTGCCTATTTACCTTTAAATTCTTCGTAAGACTAACGTTTACGGAATTGCTTACGTTCGCGTCCGACGCGGACATATTCGCATGCTGCGCGGGCATTTCTGCGAATGCAAACGATGCGATACAGGCTATTAAAATAGCGACTTTTTTTAGCATTGCTTCTCCTTTACTTGGTTTTGTTATTTTCTCGGTTGTATTTATCCCAATATTTGGTGATCTCTATACCCATATTTTTGTGGCCGACGTTTTCGTGGCACTGCACGCATGTTTTGCCGGTAGTGCCCGCGAAATAATCCCTATGCGCGAGCCAGGCTTTATTTACTTGATTATTCTGCTCTTTTAAATTTCGATGGCAACTTAGACAGCCGCTTTCATAAACGAAATGATTTCGCTCCTTGCGTTTTTCTTGCCAGTCGATCTTATCGGCATCGGTAAAGACCGTCTTGTAGACATCATTTGCGGAGGTTAGAGCCTTGGTCCAAAGATACATAAAGGTATTTTCATGAGAGACGTGACAGGCGACGCAATCGGCCTTGAAGCCTTGCGGGTTATTGCCGCCGTGAACATCGTTGTGAAAGGCGTTTGCCATCGGCTGCATCGTATGACAGGATACGCAGAATTTATCGGTGCCCGTAAGGTGAACCATCTCCGCAATCCCAAGAGAAAGTATCATTCCTATAAGCACACAAGCGCCCACGAGCAGCACAAGAGTTTTCTTTTTCATAGGTTTCCTTGATTTTAAAATTTCTTCGCAAAATTTTTAGTATTTGATAATTCGAAAAGTGGTATTTTAT
>UQCL01000017.1 GCA_900539505.1 uncultured Campylobacter sp.
GACAGGTTATAAAATTTTAACCTCTAGCTCAAGCGCGACGCCGAAGCGCTGCAAAACCTGCTCGCGGGCCAAATTTATGAGCGCAATCACATCCTCAAAGCTAGCGCCGCCGAAATTTATGATGAAATTGGCGTGCTGCTCGCTAAATTTCGCGCCGCCGATCGCGTGGCCTTTTAATCCCGCCGCTTCGATCAGTCTGCCCGCGGCGTCATTAGGCGGATTTTTAAAGCAGCTTCCAAAGCTTGCTCCCTTTGGCTGATTGGCACGTTTGGCGGCGAAATCCGCGGCGAGCGAGACGTCAAAGCCGCGCGAAATTTTAAACTCGGCGCCCAAAATCGGCTCCTCGATCCCGCTTCTTCGGTAGCCGAAGCTTATCCGCTCGCGCTCCACCCAGCCGCGAGCCAGGCGCACGGCGAGCAGGCTATCGCTGATGCTCGCGCCAGCGAGCCCCGCATTCATTTTGATTAGCCCGCCAAGCTGCCCTGGGATGTTGCGCAAAAACTCAAAGCCGCCGATGTTTTGCTTTTTGGCGAAATTGTAAATTTTACCCGACTTCGTCGCAGCCCCGATGCTAAGGATATCGCCGCTTAAGCTTATGCGATCGAACTCCTCGCTTAGCATCGCAAGGTGCGGCGGCGCGGGCGAGATGAGCAGATTATTGCCGCCGCCGATAATCGCGCGCTCGTGGATACTCTCAAACTCCGCAAAATCGGCCTCGTCTTTTAAAATTTGCACCGCGAAGCTCCCGCCGATGCGTACGGAAGTGTATTTGCTAAAATCTATCTGCTTTGTTTTCAAAATTTTGCCTTTTAAATTTCATTTTTTGGTTTCTTAAATTTAAAATTTTACCCGCTGCGCCCCGTATCGTTCTAAAATTTAGCGATGCCGCCGCGCGGCATGGTACGCCACTGGATACTATTTCAAAATTTAGCGTCGCCATCGCGATTAAATTTAGCTCGCTTACGATGTGTTTTTAGCGGCGCGCTACATCGCACGCGCAGCTCGCACCCTGCGGCACAAAATACAGCCGCACAATGTACCTCCGCGTATAAAATTTCATCGCCGCGTAGCCGTAAATTTGAGGCGGAACATTGCACCGCGACAATGGCGCCACAGCACGCGGTCGATTGACGAACTTGGTGGGCGATCCGCGGCAAACTCGGCGTTAAATTTGCGCTAAATTTTAAACCCGCCATGCTGCGCGGCTAAATTTCAAAAGCTACGGCGCAGCACCGCTACGGCAAGAACGCGGGGTAAAATTCTACCGCGCGCCTGCCTTTACGCCGAAGTAAAATTTTCGCCGAGGCGCAAACCCCTTAATGCCTAGGAATTTAGCCGAAACGAAGGGGCAGTGTTCCGAGCAAAATCAGCCGAGACAAGCGCTCAATTTCAACTAAATTTTAACCTCGCTCGCTTTACATCGGGTTTTGCCCGCCGCAGTCCGCAAAGCGAATCTCGTTATATTCGCGCGGGATAAAATTCTCCTGCGCGCTAATCGGCGCAGGGTAAAATCCGCGCTCGTAACCAAGTTCAAATAGCCTATCCACCGCCCTTATCTGCGCCCCCGAAAGCTCGATCGAGGCCTCGTTGGCATAAAGGCTCAGATATTTTTCGAGCTTTGCGTCGTCCACGCGGATGAGATTTCGCTCGAGAAGCATGTGCGATAAAAGCGGCTTATGCGCGGTGGCGATGCGCACGCCCCCCATTAGTACGCGCTCGCACTCGGTGGCGTCCGTTATCGGTAGGCTGCGGCGAACCGCCATGCCGCCCAGAGGCAGCGGCAGATTTTCGCCCGCTAGCTCGCTCCAGATGTCCCAGATCTCGCGCTCCACGCAAAGCTCGTCCGAAAAGTCCAAAATGCTCTCGTGTATCAGCACGCCAGCGTCCACCTCGCCGCTTAAAACCGCGCCCTCGATCTCGAGAAAATTTTTATAAACTATGCGCGCTTGCGGGTATGCCATGCGAAAAAGCAGGGCGTTTGTCGTGTGCTTGCCGCTTAGCGCGACTTTGAAATTTCGCTTTAAAACCGCACCCTTTTTCTTGACTAGTTTTGGTCCGTAGCCCTCGCCAAAGCTCACTGCCGTGCGCAAAAGCGCGTATTCGTCGCAGATGAGCGGATACAGCGCGAAGCTGATCGCCGTGGCCTCGTAAGTACTCTTTAGCGCCTCGTCGTTTAGCGTCTGGATATCAAGCGCGGTGGCGCTAAATTTTAGGTTTTTGGAGCTAACCCAGCCAAAGTCAATCGCCTTATACATAAAAATATCGTCGGCGTCGGGCGAGTGAGCGACATTTATATGCTTAAAAATCTTCAAATTTAATCCTTTTTGCTCCGCTTTAAATTTCGCGCGCGGCGCGCAGCTTGATTCCAAAATGTTGCGAAATTATAGTGAAATTTTGCTACAACCCTCATAAAAATGCGGAATTTCTAAAGAAAAACGTGAAAAATTAAGCCCGTTTAAAAGGCTAAATTTAATGCTCTCCGCTTGCCGCGCAGAGCTTTTGCGCTTCTTAAAAATTTCAAATTCCGATGCCGCGTCGAATTTGGACGAATAATCAAAAATTCATTTCAAATTTGGTAAAATCAAGCGAATTTATTTTTAAGGAAAAACATGGACGAGGGAAAGAAAAAGACGCTGGATGCGGCGCTAAAATCGATCGACAAAGCTTTCGGCAAGGGCACGCTGGTGCGGCTAGGCGACAAGCAGGTCGAGCCGATAGACGCCATCTCTACGGGCTCTGTGGGGCTTGACATCGCGCTTGGCATCGGTGGCGTGCCGAAAGGGCGTATCATCGAGATTTACGGGCCTGAGAGCTCGGGTAAGACGACGCTTACGCTTCATATCATCGCCGAGTGCCAAAAGGCGGGCGGAATTTGCGCATTCGTAGACGCCGAGCACGCGCTGGACGTCAAATACGCTTCAAATTTAGGCGTCGATACCGACAACCTCTACGTCAGCCAGCCCGACTTCGGCGAGCAGGCGCTTGATATCGTAGAAACCTTAGCAAAGAGCGGCGCGATCGATCTTATCGTCGTAGATAGCGTCGCTGCGCTCACGCCGAAAAACGAGATCGAGGGCGACATGGGCGATCAGCACGTGGGGCTTCAGGCGCGACTTATGAGCCAAGCGCTGCGTAAACTCGCCGGCGTCGTGCATAAGATGAATACGACGGTGATCTTTATCAACCAAATCCGTATGAAGATCGGCGCGATGGGCTACGGCACGCCAGAGACGACGACCGGCGGCAATGCGCTTAAATTTTACGCTTCAGTGCGCATCGACATACGCAAGATCGCTACTTTGAAACAAAATGAAGAGAGTATCGGCAACCGCGCCAAGGTCAAGGTCGTGAAAAACAAGGTGGCGCCGCCGTTTAAGATCGCGGAATTTGACATAATGTTCGGCAAGGGCATCAGCAAGGTGGGCGAGCTGATCGATTACGGCGTCAAGCTCGATATCGTCGATAAAAGCGGTGCGTGGTTCAGCTATGGCGACACTAAGCTGGGTCAAGGTCGCGAAAATGCTAAAATTTATCTAGAGAATAACCCTGCCGTCGCTGAAGAGATCACTGCAAAGATCCGCGAGCAGATGGGTAGCGTAAATTTCAGCGCAGACGCGGACGATGAAGAAAATTTACAAAGTGGAGATGAATGATGATTTATATCGAAGATGTTTATGCGATAGAGGTGTTAGATAGTCGCGGCAACCCGACCGTGAAGGCGACCGTGGTTCTAAGCGACGGCACCGTAGCAAGCGCGATAGTCCCAAGCGGCGCAAGCACGGGCAAACGCGAGGCGCTAGAGCTTCGCGACGGGGGCGATAGATACTGCGGCAAGGGCGTGCTAAAGGCTGTTGAAAACGTAAATTCGCAGATCGCAGAGGCCGTGATTGGGCTTGATGCCTTCGATCAAAAGGCGCTTGACGATGAGATGCGCGAGCTTGACGGCACTGATAACTACTCAAATTTGGGCGCAAACGCCGTGCTTGGCGTATCTATGGCGGTAGCGCGCGCAGCGGCAAAGAGCCTTGACGTGCCTTTGTACCGCTACCTAGGCGGCGCAAACGCTAGCGTACTGCCGGTGCCGATGTTTAATATCATCAACGGCGGCGCGCACGCAAATAACAGCGTGGATTTTCAAGAATTTATGATTATGCCGTTTGGTTTTGATAAATTTAGCGACGCGCTGCGAGCGGCGAGCGAAATTTACCACACGCTAAAAGGCCTGCTAAACGCGGCGGGCCACAGCACGGCAGTGGGCGACGAGGGCGGATTTGCGCCAAATTTAAACGATAACGAAGAGCCGATCAAGCTCATCATGCAAGCTATCGAAAAGGCGGGCTACAAAGCGGGTGAGCAGATCAAGCTAGCCCTTGACGTCGCAGCTAGCGAGCTATACGAAAACGGCAAGTATAAATTAGAAGGCAAGGAATTTAGCAGCGAAGAGCTGATAGAGCGATATGCGCAGCTTTGCGAGAGGTACCCGATATTTTCGATCGAAGACGGCCTGAGCGAAGACGACTGGGCGGGCTGGGCGAAGCTAACGAGCAAGCTTGGCTCCAAAGTGCAGCTCGTGGGCGACGATCTATTTGTAACGAACGAGAAAATCCTGCGGGAAGGCATCGCCAAAGGCGTAGGTAACGCAATCCTAATAAAACCAAATCAAATCGGCACCGTTAGCCAAACCATGCAGACGATCCGCCTAGCTCAGCGCAAAGGCTACCGCTGCGTGATGAGCCACAGAAGCGGCGAGAGCGAGGATAGCTTTATCGCGGACTTCGCCGTCGCGATGAATACGGGCCAAATCAAAACTGGTGCGACCTCAAGAAGCGAACGCAACGCCAAATACAACCGCCTGCTTGAGATCGAGCGCGAGACGGACGAGTTTTTGGGAAATCAAATTTAAAATGTTTTTTAAAAAAAGGCCCAAGCGGGGCTTAAAAGGCGGCGCGCAGCGCACCTATACGGACGGAGCGGATTATACGGACACGCAAGGCAAATATTCAGACGCAGACTTTGACGAGGACGATTTTTTTGACGATGATGAATTTTATAGCGATGAAGATTTTAGCGGAGGCTTTAGCGAGGTAGGGGCTGGCTTCCGGAAAAATCGCAACGGAGCTTCGCGCGGTATAGACGAAGCAGGCTCTGCCTCTGAAGCCACAAACAGCAGCTCTAATTTAAGTGGTAAAAGCTCCGCTGCAAGCGGAAACTACGAAGGCAGCGCGCAAGCAGACGCGGGCTTTTACGGCGCAGAATTTATTGGGAGCAGCGATTTAAAGAATGCAGGGTTATACGCTAAAGAAAACTGCTTTCCAAACGACGCGGGTTTTGCGGCTCAGAGCGTAGACTACAGCTCTCAAGGCATGGGCTTTGCGGCGCAAGACATAAATCCTGCCGCGCAAGGATTTTCTTTTGCGCCGCAAAACGCAGATCCTGCCGCTAAAAAAGCTTTAAAGAAGCGTAAAAATTTAAAAGAACGGCTGAATTTTATCAATCCGTTTTCACCGCTTAAGCAGATTTTTGCAGCTCTTGCGCTGATCGTCTGCGTTGTTTTTGCAGGCATCTTCGTGGGTGACGTGCTATTTGGCAAGCGATCGTTTGAAGTGCTGCGCCAGCTGCAAAAAGAAAAGGCGTTTTTATTCACCGACGTCGAGCGGCTAAAAGAGGAAAACGCCGAGCTACAAAAGCTTTATTTAGAGCGTCGCTCGCTCGATCCGGACCTTAAAAAATGAGAAAAATTTCTTTGCTAATTTTAGGTCTTTGCGCTTTTTTAAACGCTGAGAATTTAAATGGCGCAAATTCAAACGCTACGAAACCTAGCATCGTCGCGGTAAAAGAGCAAAATTCTACCGATTTGGCGATTAAAGAGCCAAAAACAGGTGCGCAAAGCCCAAACGCTAAAAAGCAAGCTGTAATGAAACCTGAAACATCTAAAAGCCCTACCGCAGCAATGCAAAAAAGCGCCGCAGAAGCTAATTCCAGTATTAAAGCAAGCGTCGCCAAAAAAGCCGTGAGCGCACAGCTCTCGCAGACCGAAAAAAAAGCTCCTGGCCCCAAAGCGGGCATCGGCGCTCCTTTGCAGGTTATAAAAACGGAGCTGAACTCTTCTGCGCAGCCTTCAGTTGCGATGCTTCCGCCTCCTGATGAGTTACCGATCGTGCCAGAAGTAAGCGAGCCAAATTCTACAGTAGCGCAAAATTTTAAGGCGGCACAGAATTCTACAGCGCAAAATTCTACGGTGCAAAACTCCACTATGCAACAAAACGCGCAATCTGCTCCGCAAAATTCCAATCCGGCGCAAAGCTCCGCCGCCGCGCCGCAAAATACTCCCGCGCCTAAAAATTTTACGCAGCAAACCTTTGCGCTTCCCTCCGACGCCCTTACGATCGAAAGCTTAATTGTGCGATATAGGGACGACGACGGGGTCCTGCACGAAAAGATCGTTGATATCAATCGCTCGATTGATTGGCACGATGATTTCGTGCTAAGCGCGAGCGCCAAACCCGCGCTACATAGGGCACTGGACGTCTCGGTTACTTCGACTGATCCAAATTTACAAAAGCAGGCCTCGCAAAATGGCATCACGCCTAGCTTCGCGCCGCGCCTGGAGCTGCCGTTAGAGACGCTTAAATTTGACGATGGACTAAAATTCGTCATTCGCAAAGACAGCGTGCAGCTCATCACTGCAGATGATTTCAAAAGCTCCGACGCAAATGCTTCGGGCGCGCTTGAAGCGGAGTTTTGGCGCCAAGAGATCCCGCTTAGCGGCGCGAGCTTCGCTGTAAATATCGGTGGCTTTAGCGATATTAATGTCACTAAAGAAGACGGCTACTACCGCATCGGCGTACGCTCGCGCGAGGGTAACCTCAGCATCAGACGCAAAGATGGCGGGTATTTGATCTACAAAAATTCTAATTAAGGAGAGACTATGACACATTTAGAGATTATGAAATTTCGCCACGCGTGCAAAATTTTTGACGAGAATAAAAAGATCGGCAAAGCCGATTTCGACGCTATTTTGCAGGCGGGCATCTTAGCACCTAGTTCTACGGGGCTAGAGCAATGGGACTTTTTGGTTGTGCAAAACAAGGCGCTGCGCGAGCAGATCCGCGAAAAATCATGGAATCAGCCGCAAATCACTTCTTGCTCACATCTGGTCGTGATTTTAGCAAAGATCAAGGACATAAAGCTAGGAAGTGATTATATCGAGCGAATGATTACGCGTAAAAAAGATGAAGCGCCCAAATATATCGGCGACAGGCATAAATTTTATCAAGATTTTTTAAGCGGTTATTTTCACAACGACGATGAGGAGCTATTTAATTGGTCGCACGCGCAGTGCATGTTTGCAGCACTTGCGATGATGAACGAGGCCGCAAGCCGCGGCATCGACAGCTGCCCGATGGAGGGCTTTGATCGCGCAGCGCTCGGAGAGATTTTGGATCTGAAATGGAATGAGCGTCGCGTGGCGCTGCTCGTGCCTTTCGGCTACCGCGTAAATCCACAGCCGCAAAAGATCCGCCGCAGCATGGATGACGTAGTAAAGTGGATCGAATAAGCTAGCAAGCGCTTTTGAAGCGCTAAGCTTGAGGCGCAATAAATTCCAAAGTCTAGTGCGCGAAGCGGCAAGCGCGTTTTTAGGAATTTACCGCGCTTTAGCCTTTTTCTCGCCCGCAAATCTTGTGCGGCGAGATTTAAAATTTTTTAGGATCTCAAAATAAAATCTATCTCAATAAACATACAGCTGCAAAACGACTTAAATTTTAAGACGGAATTTTAAAATTTCATCGCAAAATTCTAAGATACGCGCAAATTCTTAGCGGGCGCAAGAAAAGTTAGAATTTTTTGCTAAAATTTTGCGAAATTTACGCAAGTAGGATCAAAAATGAAACTTCCCAAACAGCTTTTAGATCGTTACGGCGCCGAGCGTCAAAGCGCGGGCGAGGCGCAGCGGACGGCGAATGAGATCGCCTTTGCGCCTGTGGTCTTTCAAGTCTCGCGACTGATGAAAAAATTTGGAATTTTAAGCGCGCTTAATGAGGCGCGGGACGGGCTAAGCATAAGTGAGATCGCGAAGAAGCTCTCGCTTAGTGAATACGCCGTAAAGCTGCTTTTGGAAAGTTCGCTTAGCATCGGCACGGTGCTTCTGTGCGGCGAGAAATTTCAGCTCAGCAAGGCGGGATATTTTCTACTCACCGACGAGCTGGTGGGAGTGGATATGGACTTCATCCACGACGTGTGCTACGAGGGGCTCTTTAAGCTCGAAGAGACGCTAAAATCGGGCAAACCCGAGGGGCTAAAGGTCTTTGGGCGGTGGGCTACGATCTACGAGGCGCTTTCGCATCTGCCGCCGCACGTGCGCAAAAGCTGGCTCGCGTTTGATCATTTTTATTCGGATTTGGCGTTTGAGCCCGCGCTAAAGATCATTTTCTCGCGCAAGACGGATAAAATTTTAGACGTCGGCGGCAATACGGGGCGCTTTGCTAAGCGGTGCGTAGGCTACAACGAAAATGTGCGCGTCACGATAATGGATCTTGCGGGGCAGATCGCGCTGATGAAAGACGCCGTCGCAGGCGCGCAGGGCGCTGAGCGTATAGAGGGGCTTGCGGCCGATCTGCTAGATGCTACTACGCGCTTTCCGCGCGGCTTTGACGCGATCTGGCTTAGTCAGTTTTTGGACTGCTTTGCAGAGGAGCAGATCGTAAGCATCCTCTCGCGTGCGGCGGAGTCGATGAGCGAGCAGGCGC
Source organism: uncultured Campylobacter sp. (assembly GCA_900539505.1). Taxonomy (GTDB): domain Bacteria; phylum Campylobacterota; class Campylobacteria; order Campylobacterales; family Campylobacteraceae; genus Campylobacter_B. Next base: position 8,748 of record UQCL01000017.1, read on the forward strand.
GGCTTTATATTTTGGAGCCGTTTTGGGACAGGCAGCGCTACGAAACCGCCGCGTATAGTATGACGCAGATCAGCGTATATTTTGCCGCTATGGCAAACGGCAATAGCAAAATTTATCACTCGGACGATATGATTAAATTTGCACAGCGCGCGGGGCTTAAAATTTCGCAAATTCACGACGGACTAGGCGTCGGACACACGCTGCTGTGCTGCGAAAGGGCGCGATGATGGACGCGCGAAGCTTAAGCGCGCGGCTAAATAAGCCGATTAAAATTTTACTAGTGCTACTTGGAATCGGAATTTTGGCAAATGTGGCGGTGGAATTTTACGCAGAGAAAAAACGCAGCGAGCTAGAGCGAAACTTCTGCGAAAGCAAGCAGGTGCGAGATGCGCTAGCGCGGATAAACGAGGGCGCGCCGCGTAGGATCGACGATGCTACGACTTTAAAAGGCGCCGCATGCGAAGGTGATAGCTTCATATACGATTACGCGTTAAATAGCTCGTCAAATTTAGATCTCAGTGCGCTGGATGCGGGCGATGCGGAAATTTTAAAAGAGATGCTGTTTGCCAAGGCGAAGGTCAGCTTTTGCAGCACAGAATTTTCGCAGCGCCTGCGGGAGCTCGGCAAAACGATGGTGTTAAATTACGAAATAGAGGGCTTGTCGCCGATACAGCTAAAGCTTGATAAAAATAGCTGCAAACGGTGAATTTTAAAACCCAAGCGAGGCATTTGATTAGCCGCGTTTTGTGTGGCGGCACATTGGCGGCTGGCACCTCTGCAAGTTTGTGAACAGGCTCATGCTTTGACACAAAATTTTATGCGAGCAGATCGCGGATAAAATTTAGCAAGATCTCATCACAGCAAGTGTAGCATAATAAATCATAAAATTCTGACTCAAAATCTACGATGCTGTTTCAAATAAAATTCCGTAACTTATAGAATTTCGCGCGAAAGCTTTACGCGGTGTTTGTGCTGCTACATAGATATAATTCCGCGTGAAATAGTAAAATTTTAATGAAAAACGCTGCTGGCAAAACCTAGCACGAAATTAGATCGTGGCTCAAAAAGGACTCGGCGCGTTTTAGCGCTTTGTGGCGACGAAATACACGCTGATCTGCGTCATACTATACGCGGCGGCGCTGTAAAAGTTAAGCAGAAATTTTAGCATGTTGCTTTTGCACAGGCGAAATCAAAAGCGAAGCGGATAAATTTTAAACGGATGCTGCGCGGGCGAGCAGGCAAAGGCTCACGCCGCGCTAAATTTTAAATCTCGCGCAAGCCCTACTTGCAGTCGCTAGGCTTAAATTCTACCCTTATAAATTCTTCGCCACTTTTTATCTTATAGCTCCATATCGCGCTGTTTATTAACGGATGCATTACCTTCATCTGGTTGCAAAAAATTTGCTTATTTTGACTATCTATGACATTTTGTATCACGGTTTTTTGATCATTTCCGACACTGTCAAATTTCATCCCCATGCCGTCATTTAGCTCGTAGTTATAGATGAAGCTGCCATCCTTGCACTCAGCGCCCGTTAACGTGGTAATCTCATCGACTCTCAGCGGCGCACTCTTATTGATACCTTCCACAGCCGCTTTGAGCTGAACATTATCACAGCTTGGTGCCGCAAAAAGCGCCGCGAAAGCAAACGGAAGCAATAAAAACTTTTTCATAATTCTCTCCTTAAAAAATTTAGTAATGATATAAAAATTAATATTAATCGGTGCTTTAAATTTAGATCGAATTTTTGGTACTGCGAATATGGAATTTTATGCAAGCATAGCAGCGAACGCGAAAAGTTTATTTGTAGAGCTTAACCCTAAAAAACGGAATTAGGCGGTATGTCAAGGTGAGGAATTTGTCGGCTCGCCGCACTTAAATACGAACTGCTGAGTTAAATTTCATAGTGCATTTTACGGAATTTACCCAGCTTGCGGGATTAAATTTGATGCCTAGAGCGCTGGCAAACTTGGTATCAAAAGGATTTAATGCCGCAGGCGGGATAAATCTTACAAGCAAGCGCGCATTTGAGTATTTTAAAGCCATGCTAATTATATCAATAAACAAAATTTAGGCGCAACGATCCGCAAGCGCGTGCCGAAAGATCGCCGCGACAAATTTTACCACAAGACGGCGGGCAAAAATAATCGACCAGATGCCGCTTGCCACGCACAAAGGCGTAAGCGCGATTAATTATCGTTGATTACGTCCAAAATCTCTCTGGCGTGCACGGCGTAATCATTCGCCATCGATTTTTGAAAGATCCCGCCGATCTGCGCGTATGAGCCCTGACCGCCGCCGAAGAATTCCTCCTCGCCGAAGTTGCGCTCGTTTACGGCGATATTTTGGTTGTAGATCGGCTTTCCGTTTTTAAACATTTTTAGACGTAGATTGTAGCGTACGAAGGGCTTTGCCGAAACATCGATGCCGTCGGAGCTGTAAAAACCAAAGCCGAATGAGCTAAGCTCAGGCGCGATGACGAGCCCTTTACCTTGCAGCGCTTTTTCGTCGTCGGTAACGCTTACGCGCCTTAGGTAGGTGCCGAAGAAGCGCTTTGCCTCGCCTGCGACGAACTCGCCGACGTCGATTTTAAGCTCATCGTCTCTGCCTAGCTTCGAGCTTGCGGCGTAGCTTTTCGTTCCCATTAGCTCGCTAGGGATATAAATGAGCGCGCTTTGCATGGCGTTAGTCGCGCTTATAGTGTCGTCAAACGGCGCCACATCGGCGTTTTGATTAAACTGCGCTTCATATGCGCAACCGCTAAAAAGCGCGCAAACTATTGCGGCTAGAAAGAAATTTTTCATTGTTTGCTCCGTGTAAAAATTTTTGTAATTCTACCCCGCGGGTCTAAATTTTACGCTGAAACGGGTGTAATCGCTCTTTAATCCAAGCTAAAAAATCGCCTAAGCTTTCGCTTAAACGTGTCTTTTGGAATTTGCGTATCGCCGAAATCATCACTCCAAATTTCGTTCTTGTCGGTAAAATAGGTAAAATTTTGCCAGTGCGGGATGAAATTTGTTTTCTGCTCTACGGTTATATTTTTGTCTTTGCAATACTGCAAAATTTCATCCAGTTCGCGCTTTGAGTAGATGTTTATCAAAAAATAGTTGCGATTTTTAAATTTAATCACGACATTTTTATTTAGCAGACTTAGCGGCTCTTTGTTTTTAATCAACATAAAAATTTTAAACGGCAAAACAAGCAAGATAAAATTTATCGTATAGTATAAAAACAGCGCCAGTTTGCCGATATGCACTCCAATAGATGATTTTTTATAAAGCTCGTAGGAGGTAAAGTAGTGAAATCTACCGAAGCTATCTATGAGCTCGGATACGATGCAGAAGTTTATCTTGTCGGCATTTGAAGCATCGATACATTTATTGCGCTCTGAATCGTGCGCAAATTCGTAAGAGATTTTATCGTTAAAAAACTCAAAATATGAAATTTTACGCCTGCACTTTACATACCATTGTATTTGTGCGATAAATAAAACTGCGGCTATAAGGAGTAGGAACGAATCTTTGTTGTTAAATTTTAAGAGATTGATGGCTGTAGTGTCGGATCTATACAGAGCGTAAAAAGATATTAAGGCGATAAATAGGCTATTTGCTTGGAAATACACCGCCCTGTCTATGATTTTGATCGGCTCTTTGTCGTAATCCCTCATAAAATTCCTTTTCGGTATGGTTTTCGTATTTTATCACCGCCTCGCTTTCGGTGCGTTTAAAGGTCGGGATATTTGCGGAGGCTCTTGCGGCGAGTTGTAACGAGCGGCGGCTGTCTCAGCCAAGCGGGCGCTAGCGGTTTATCTGCGACCGCTTCAATAACTGCTTTAAGCGCCTAGCGATCTCATCTACGACTACCGCGGACGGAATTTTGCTCGAAACCCAACCCCAATCTTGCCGCGAAATACTCGCGCAGCATCTGCCTTTGCGCTTCGTTTACGTTTAGCCTTATCCAGGCTACCCCGCGGGTCTAAATTTTACACTGAAAACCGAAAAATTTTACGCCTTAATGTCGTAGCTGAAATTTTTCAAAAAATATATCCGTAAAGCTTCGCGCTCGGCGCGGCTAGGACGGATGCAAAAAAATACCGCCGCGCCCGTATCGTCCCTCCCGCGCAGTAGCAGGCAGTCGCGCAGTCGTAGCCCCGCTCGTCCGTCTAGCCTTAGCGCGACGACGAGCTTTGAAGCGATCAAAATCGCAAAAATGCCCGCCGCTGCATAGATCGCAGCCTCGATAAAGCCGAATTTGATCGTCAAAAACACGCCCGCAACGTATGCGAAAAGAAGCAAGAATATTAAAATTTCTTGCAGTTTCAAAAACCGCTCGTAGCTTATAAACGGCACGCGAAACGTCCGCACGAAGCCAAACGACGGCTCTATCAGATCGACGCATCCAAGCATAAGATCGTATTTGTCTAGCCCTCTGCGAAAGGATATTTTAAGCTCGTCAAATTCCACGCGCGCCGCCTCTTTGCTGCCGCTTCGCAAATAAAGTAACGCTAAAAACATAGAAACGATCGTCAGGCTGGGCTTGGCTTGCTGCGAGCGTAGCAGGCTGTCCGTGTAAAACAGCTCTCCCGATCCGCCGATGTCCAAAGAGATAAAAATGCAAAAAAACATAAAGATAGAGGCGGAGAAAATTTTATAAAATGTATCGTCGCAAATGAGGCTGAATTCGGGCTTTTGCATTAGTTTTTGTATAGCGGCGCGTCGGTGATTTTAAATCTAAATTTATTGCCCGCACCGATAAATTTCACGAAGCTCGCTACGTCAAATCCCTGCTGCGGCGCGCTTAGCGGCGGTTTGGCAAGGATCTCGAAGCTTAAGCCTGCGTAGTTGAAAAACTTGCCGCAGCGCCGAAAGCCGTGCCTACCGTAGAATTCTATGCGGCGCAGGCGCTGCGCTAGGTTGGGCGCGTCCTCGTGCGGCGGCTCGACGTCAAGGACGATTTGCACGCGCGGATTTTGCGTGACGATGAGCGCGAGTAGCCTTGAGCCGATCCCCAGCCCGCGAAATTTCGAATCGATGCCGAGGTAGGCCACGTAAAAAATCCCGCTCCCCCCGCCGCTTGGAATTTCGCTCTCATCATAGCGCGAAATTTCGCTTTCTGCGACATTTGATGAAATTTTGCCATCTGCAGCGCTTGATGAAATTTCATCCCTTCTGGCGCTTGATAAAATTTTGCCGCCCGCACCGCAAATCGAACAGTCCGCGTCGATCGAAATTTTGCTATCTGCGCTCGCGTTTAAAATTTCATCGCCGCCCAGAGACTGCGTTTTTTGGTTCGCGATTTTGCCGCTCGCAACGCCAAAAAATTTTGCCTCTGAAAATTTCGTTTCGCCGCTTGGAATTTCATCATCTGCGCTGTCAAATTCCGCGCCGCTATGGGCTTTGGATCTTAAAATTTTATCCGCATTGAGGCGAGGCGGCGGCTGTTTGTGGTGCGAAACCGCGCACTTGTAGGTTTGCTCGGTCCTATAGACGCAAAACCCAACGAGCTCCTCGCCGTTTAAATTTTGCGCCGCCGCGTTTAAATTTCCGCCTGTCGCCGCGCCGGGATTTTTACTTTCCAAGCTGGATTTTTCACACGTCGCATTAGATTTTTTATCAGCCGCGCCGCGATTTTCGGAACTCAAAGAGGCTAATTCTGCCGCGCCGCAGTCGCTCGCATCGGAATTTTTACCCGCAGCATCGCGATCTTGGCTCGCTTCGCCGCAATCTTGCTTTACCGCGCAAAAATCTTGTTTCGGCGCGCATAAATTTTCGCTTTCCGCCGCGTGATTTTTACTCGTAACACCGCCAGCACCCAGGGCGCTAAAATTCTCAAAAATCGCCGCGATTTCAAGCTGTCCTTTGCGTGACATTTTTAAGAAATTTTTTATGCTGATACGCTCGATTTCGGGGAACGCCGCGACGTTGATCGCCTCTATGCGCGCGATCAGCGCCGAGTCCTCGCCGATACGCTCAAGTCTCATTTTGCTCTCCTTGTCGCGGTAGGCCTACCGCGTAAATTTAAAATTTGCCCGCCTAGCTAGCGGAAATTTCATCGCTCGACCCTTGAAATTTCATTAAATTTCGCAAAATTAGGGCGCCCGTCTAAATTTAATCCTCGCCGTAAATTCGCTTTAAATTCCTCAGCGTCGCGCTCGCGTTTAGTAGCAGCGCATCGGCGATCGCCAGCCGCGCCATTGCGGTAGCTACGACGCTGCCGCGCACGGCGATACACGGATCGTGCCGCCCGCGCAGCTCGCAGACCGCGTCCGCGCCGCGCATGTCCACGCTGTGCTGTGCCATAAAAATGCTCGGAGTGGGCTTAAAGTGCGTCGTTATCTCGATCGGCGCGCCGCTACTTATGCCGCCTAGGATCCCGCCTGCGTTGTTGCTTGCAAAATTTACGTTGATCTTGCCGCCGTTGGTGCGGATCGCATCCTTGCTAGCGCGCATAAAATCGTTATTTTCGCTGCCTTTTAGCGCGCTTGCCTTCACTCCTGCGCCGATCTGCACGGCCTTTACACCGTTTATGCCCATCAGCGCGCCCGCAAGTGTCGCATCCAGCTTGCCGTACAGCGGCTCGCCGAGCCCCGCAGGCGCGTCCGTGACGCGCGTTAGCACGCAGCCGCCGATACTATCGCCCGCATTTTTGACGCTTAGGATTAGCTCCTTTTGCGCGTCCTCCACAGCGGGATCGAGCGCGAAAATTTCGCTATTTTGAGCAAAATCAAAATTTAAATCTTTGGCGTAAATTTCGCCCACACCATAAATTCCGCTTTTTACAGAAATTTTAAAGTGATCCAGCAGGATCTGTGCAAACGCTCCCGCGGCCACGCGTACGGCGGTTTCGCGCGCGCTTGCTCGCCCACCGCCTCGGTAATCGCGCAGTCCGTATTTGGCAAAATATGCAAAATCGGCGTGTGCGGGGCGGAAAATATCCTTTAGATTCTCGTAGTCCTTTGAGTGCTGGTTTGCGTTGCGGATGATAAATCCGATCGGCGCGCCGGTGCTGCGACCGTCAAAAATTCCGCTTAAAATTTCGATCTCGTCGGCTTCTTTGCGCGGTGTAGCGTATTTGCCGCCCGGCTTGCGGCGGTCAAGCTCGCTTTGGATATTTGAAATCTCGATCTCCACGCCCGCCGGAAAGCCGTCCAAAACGCCGCCGATCGCCGCGCCGTGGCTCTCGCCGAATGTGCTAAGGCGCAATCTCTCGCCGAAGGTGTTCATAGCGCGTCTCCTTGATCGCTATCGCGTCCGTTTTGTTTGGCGTTTTTGTTTCGCTCATTGCTTTTTTTAGCGCTCGGCGTGCTGCCCGATACGCCAGTACGGTCGCTCTTTGTGCTGCCCCGCGCCCGTCCGCTGCCGCCTCGTGAGCCTTTTTTGCCGTCCTGAGCGCGGTTTGCGCCGCTTTGTGCGTCGCCGCATGCTGTTTGTTCGCCAGTGCCGTGCGAGGCGCTGTTTTGTAAAAGCTCGAGCGCGATTTGCGCGCATTTTTGCTCGGCCTCCTTTTTGCTCGCTCCCACGGCGGATGAGAGTCGCTTGCCCCCTACGAGCGCCGCCATTTCGAAGCTTTTTTTGTGATCGGGACCGCTCGAGCCTAGAAGGACGTATTCGGGCGTGACGCCGAATTTTGCCTGCGTGAGCTCTTGCAGCGCGGTTTTGTAGTCTCGCACGAGCTCGCTAAAGCTGATGCGCGGATAGAGGATTTCTAAAATCGCAGTCGCGATGCGGGCGGTATTTTGCAGCCCGCTCTCAAGATAGACGGCGCCCATTATCGCCTCAAACGCGTCCGAAAGCAGCGAGGGCTTCTCGCGCCCGCCGTTGCGCTCCTCGGACAGCGACATATTCAGGCTCTCGCCGATGCCCAAAAATTTTGCAAATTTAGAAAAGCTGCTTTCGTTCACGAGTGCGGCGCGCAGCTTGCTTAGATCGCCCTCGTCGCTGCTAAATTTTTTGAAAAGATACTCGCCCACGATTAGATCCATCACTGCATCGCCTAAAAATTCCAATCTCTCGTTGTTGTGTCCGTTTTTGGCGCTTTTGTGCGTAAGAGCGATCTTGAGGTGGGTTAAATTTTTAAATTTATAGCCCAGTTTTTCTTGTAGTTTTTCTAAATTTTGCATTATTAACCCTTTTTATAAAATTTTACGAAATCCGCGGCAGCTCGCACGCAAACGACATCCAGTGCGAACAAAACCTGCGCAAACGAAACGAACGAGCGTAAGCACAGCCCGCGCTAAATTTGCACTAGCGCGGCGAATGAAGCGCTCTGACGCCGATCTGCGACGAATAAAATTAAACGTAGCCCGCCAATTCTAACGCAAGTCGCGCCAAAGTTTGCTCGCCGCAAATGCAATCCTCACCAAAAACAGACCCGTCGCGAATACAGTCGCGCTAAAGCCTGCTCGCTGCTAACAAAATCTTCGCCAAAGCTCGTCCGCCACAGACCAAATCCGTGCACAAATAAGTGCAAGTTTGCGCGAACGACGCAAATAAACAGAGTGCGCCGAACCCGATTAAGTGAACTAAACTCGCTAAAACCGGCTTTGGCGATAAAATTTACGCCGAAGCGGCTCTGCGTGCAAAGCAAACGCGGGCAAATCCGTGCTAAATCCGCGCAACCGCGAGCTTCGCTGTAGAATTTCAGCCCTTTATCGCTTCCGCCGCTGCGCGAGCCATAGCATCGCATTCCTCGTTTTGTGGATGACCCGCATGCCCCTTGACCCACGAGGCCCTGATCTCGTGAGGCGCCGCCGCCGCAAGGTATCTGCGCCACAGATCTGCATTCTTCTTGCCCTTAAAATCGGTAACGACCCACTTTGCGAGCCAGGAATTTATCGCCTTGACGACATATTCGCTGTCGGTAAAAAGCTCGACGCGGCAGGGCTGCTTAAGCGCGCTAAGCCCCATTATAGCGGCCGTTAGCTCCATTTGATTATTGGTAGTCATCGCTTCCGCGCCGCTTGCCTTTTTTATCGCGTCGCCGTATTGCAAGATGTAAGCCCAGCCGCCCGCTCCAGGGTTTCCGAGGCAGCTGCCGTCGCTAAAAAGTTTGACCGATTTCACCACTTTTCTCCGAAATTTGAGCTCTGATCTCCATGCTGCCTAGCTCGTAGCAGACCGGACAGCGGTGCGAGAAGAGCCCCACCGAGCTTTTGCACTTCGCGCAGGTGTAGCTAAAGCTAAGCCCGGCGTCCTCAAAGCCCGCGTCTTTCATAGCCATAAGCGCGTTGATCTCAAAAATTTTACTCGCGCTCTGCGGCTTTTGATCGCTTTTTCCAAGCGCGTAAAAAAGCGCGTTGTACTCCGCATCCTGCGTATTTACCGCCGCAGGGAAATCATAGATCAGATCGATCGCCCGCTCGATCGGTGGGAAGCGCTCAAAGCCCTCCATAGGCTCTTTGTTTTTGATAAAAAGCTCCATGCAGAACCGCCCCGCGCCTTTGAAGTTTAGCTTTGAAATTTTAGCGATCTTCTTGTTAAACGGCGTATTGGCGTCGTTTGCGATGATCTGGGCGCGCTCGAACTGGCTTTGAGCATATACTTCGGCGTCCTGCTCGCGCAGCGCGTCAAGCACCTCAAGCGCCTCATTAAAGCGCTTCAGCCGCTCATAAATCACCGTAAGATGCGTAAGAGCCTCTTTGTTTCTGGGGCGCAGCTTCAGCGCCTGTAAAAATACCTCTTCGGCGCGCCCCAAAAAACCCGCTTTGAAATATACGATACCGAGATTGGTGAGGATAAACTCCCTCTGTACGCCGCCGCTAGCCTTACTTAGCGCGATTAGATAAATTTCTATCGCGCGCTCGAAGTCGCCGCTTTTGACGAAAGAGCTAGCTAAAATTCCAAGCGTCGGTATGTCTATCTGCGGGCTTGCTAAAAGCTGTCTGTGCTCCGAACTAAGCGCGTCTAGGGTGTCAAATTTTTTGATGAAATTCTCTAGGCTCTGCCTCTCGTTTTTTTTAGAAAAAACTCCCCAAATGTAGCTTAGAATCGACACTAGCAAGATTATGCTTATCAGCATGATAAGCCCGAAAATCGGGTCGCGATCGTCTAAGAAAAAATTATCCAAATCAAACCTCGTCGTAAAAATAAAGGGCAATTATAGCAAAGTGCGGGTATAATTTCGCTTATGATTAAAAACGAAAGCATAGAAAATCTGCTGGCCACCGTAGATATCGTAGACGTCGTAGAAAAATATGTCCCGCTTAAGCGCAGCGGCGCAAATTTCGTGGGCGTCTGCCCATTCCACGACGATTCGCACCCGAGCATGAGCGTGAGCTCCAAGCTTGGAATTTTTCACTGCTTTTCGTGCAAGGCTGGCGGCAACGCGATTAAATTTATCCAAGATTACGAAAAGATAAGCTTTCCAGAAGCGGTCGAAAAGCTTGCGGGGATGTATAATTTCGCGCTGCAATACACCGGCGCCAAGGTGCAGGAACGCAGCGAAGAGAAGAAGGTGCTCGGGATTTTAAACGCCTACTACCAAAGCTGCCTTTATCAAAACCCCGCCGCCGTAAAATACCTGCACGAGCGCGGCCTAAGCGATCAGAGCATCCGCAAATTCGGCCTTGGCTACGCAGGAGCTAGCGCGCAGACGATCAGGGTTTTGCAAAACGAAGAAATTCCGCCGCAAGACGCGCTAAATGCGGGCGCAGTGAAGCAAAACGAGCGCGGGCTTTATGCTAGCTTCATCGAGCGCATCACTTTTCCGATCTACAACCACGCAAGCAAGCTCGTGGGCTTCGGCGGCCGCACGATAAGCGATAATCCCGCTAAATACGTCAATTCGCCGCAGTGCGCGCTGTTTGATAAATCTAAAATTTTCTACGCATTCGACCTTGCAAAAAAAAGCGCGATCGCCAAAAAAACCCTCATCATCACCGAGGGCTACATGGACGTCATCATGCTGCATCAAGCGGGCATCGACAACGCCGTAGCGGTGCTCGGCACGGCGCTGACGCCCGCTCATCTGCCGCTTATAAAGCGCGCGGAGCTTAACGTCGTGCTTAGCTTCGACGGCGACGCCGCGGGCATCAATGCGGCGATAAAATCGGCGCGGCTTTTGTGCCTGAACAAGATCGACTCAAGCGTCGCTATAATCGGCGGCGGTGCCGATCCTGCGGATATGATAGTAGCGGGCAAGGTGCGCGAGCTAGAGCAAATTTATGCTAGCGGCATGGAGAGCGGGGAGTTTCTGATCCGAAGAATCGCTAAAAAATACGATCTCGCCCGCCCCGTGCAAAAAGAAGCGGCGCTAAATGAGATCAAAGAATTTACCGCGGCGCTCGGCCCCGTGTTAGCCGAGTCCTACCAGAGCCTAGTGGCGCAAATTTTAAATGTCTCACCCGGCTCGTTCAACCTCGCCGACGGCGGTAAAAATTTCGGCGCGGGCCTTGAGGGGCGAAATTTTAACGATGGCGGGAGCTTCGGCTCTCGCGATTTCGGCGCTTACGGAGGGCACGGCACAGACAGTAGGGGCGGCGCGAGCGAGAGCCTAAACAGCGGAAATTTTAATCGTTCGCAAAGCACGGCGCGCTACGAGAGCTCTGCGCCGCCCGCGGCTTCGGCGAGGAGTGGGCGGACGCTACTACGCCGCAAGGAGATCGCCGAGCTTCAGATCATAAAATCGATGCTGCTCGATGGCGAGATGGCAGAGCTCGGGCTCGGCTGCTTGGAGCGGCGCGATTTTCGCATGCACGGCGATATTTTTGAGGCCTTTTTGGCTTTTGCTCGCAGCGGCGGAAATTTTAAAAATTTCATCGCGGGCGAGGGCGGCAATGCGAATAGTGGCGCTTCCGAAAATTTTACTGCAGGCGGCGCGGGAGAAAATTTTATCCGTAGCGAGAGCGTAAATTTAAAAAGCGACGAGAATTCTAGCGGGCAAAATTTTATCGGGCAAGACTCTGCGGGCGCCGTAAATTTAAAAGGCTCCTCCGCGCAGCAGGGCGCAAACGGCAGCGAGAAGCAAGACGTAAACAACGTCGCAAAGCAAGGCGAGAGGGAGGCTGCAGCTCAAAATGTTCAAAGCGCTCAAAGCGTCCAAAATACTCAAAACGCCGAAACTGAAGCCTGCGAAAATCTGCGCGCACTCGCGCTGGACGATGAAATTTTGCCGATCGGCGGCGCGGCGCTTTTTAACGATGCGTGCAAAATTTTACGCCGCAACGCTCTGCAAGATCTGATGCAAAAGCTCAAAAACTCCGACGCGCCCGACAAGATCGAGCGTATCTTGGAGTATCAAAAAAAGATCAATCAACTCAAGTAAAGGAACGAAATGAAGGCATTGGCGCTCTTTAGCGGCGGGCTTGACTCTATGCTCGCGGTCAAACTCATCGTCTCGCAAGGCATCGAGGTGCTCGCGCTGAATATGGATATCGGATTTGGCGGCAAGGACGATAAGAGCGAGATCATGCGCCGCAGAGCCGCAGCCGCGGGGGCGGATTTTAAAAGCGTCGATATCAGAAGCGAATATCTACGTCAGGTGCTTTTCGAGCCCAAATACGGCTACGGCAAGCACTTCAACCCCTGCATCGACTGCCACGGATATATGTTTAAGACCGCGCTTGCGATGCTGCAAAGCGAAGGGGCGAGTTTCATCATCACTGGCGAGGTGCTCGGACAGCGCCCGATGAGCCAGCGCGCGCAGGCTCTAGCTCAGGTCGGCGGGCTTAGCGGCGATGAGGAGGGGCTGATCCTACGTCCGTTGTGCGCGAAGCTGCTGCCGCCCACGACGCCCGAGATCAAGGGCTGGGTAGATAGGGGCGCGCTGCTTGATATCAGCGGGCGCGGGCGGGCTAGACAGATGCAGCTGGCGGCGGAGTTTGGTTTTGAGGATTACGAAACGCCTGCAGGAGGCTGTTTGCTGACCGTGCAGAGCTTCAGCGAGCGGATCAAGGATGCGATAAAATTTGAAAAGATCGAAACGCCCGCGGACGCCGAAATTTTAAAATTCGGGCGTCATCTGCGCCTGCCTGAGGGCGCCAAGCTCATAATCGGACGCGACGAGAGCGACAACAAAAAGCTTGCCGCCGTGCAAAATCCGAAATTTAGCGAGATAAAATTTAAAGATGACGTCGTGGGCGCGCTTAGCCTGCTAAGCAGGGGCGCGAGCGAGGCGGATAGAGAGCTTGCGGCGAGGCTGGCGCTGACCTACGCCAAAACGGACGCCGCGCGCCGCTACGCCCTGCTCATAGACGGCAGCGAGCTGAACGCAAGCCCCTTTGAGAGCAAGGATGCTGCGCGCGAGTATTTTGTGTGATAGGCCTATAAGGATTCGAATGTAATATGGAGCTTGAACGTTTTCCTGGTATAAACATTATAGTTGAAGAAAAACGTGTTATTTTCGAATTAAAAATTAAAAACCAAAAATCTGTATATATGTGCCACCCATTTACAAATAACACTGGAGGTATTGCGTTTGTTGATAGCATAAAATTCTTAGAATTATGGCGTAATAGTAAAATTGATGTAGATAAAGAAATAAGCAATAAAACGGAAGATGGTTGGCGAGACGATTACAAATATAGTTGGGCAGAAGAGGGCTTTAAACAGGGTCTTGGTAATCCTGTGCCATTGGCTAGAGTTTGTTGTTATTCTGATGAGTATTATGTACCAATAAAAGCAAGATGTATTCCGTTGTTTAAAAAGAAATATGTGAAAGAAACAAAATACGCTTGTTCATTTTCTGACGGAATAACACGTACTATTTGGCTGCTTTCTAATGGAGTAAAATCATTTCCAGTACATTTAAACTCCTCCGATGAGACAAAAATATTGGCAAAATTTGCAGGTATTACAGAAAATTCTTATTATATAAAGACAGAAATTCAAAGTGAACTGAATTTATGGGATAAGAAATGATATATAAAATTTTAGTCATAAATTTATAGAATTTTAGTTAAAATCCTTTCACCAAAATTTCGCGTAAAAGCTCTGCGAAAATGTCAAATTTAGGAGAATCCTTGAAGCTTCAAATGTCCTTGATGTCGGTTGCCTGCGTCATAATCATCCTGGCTGGTCTTAAAGCCGCGCAGGCTATCGTCGTGCCATTTTTGCTAGCTATTTTCATCACGGTGCTCGTCTCGCCGCTGGTGCTTTATGTCCAAAAGATCCGCGTCGGGCGCGTTTTTAGCTTCCTCATCATCACCTTTGCCTTCGTGGCGATTATAGTGTTTTTCGGCGCAGTCATCTTCGATGCGATCAAGGAATTTTCAGCGCGCCTGCCCGAGCTTCAAGCAAAATTTGAAGAGGTGCTAGGAGGCGTGAGTGCGAAGCTCTCTCGATTCGGCATAGAGCTTAACGCCGCAAGCCTGGGCATCGATCCGAGCGAAGCCGCCGCACAGCTATCTGCACTACTGCGCAAAACAGGCTCAATAGTCTCGACGGGATTTTTCATTTTTATAATGGTTTCATTTATGGTCTTTGAAAGCTCCGTGATCGACGAAAAAATCCGCTATTTTTCGCAAAGTAGCCGCGCTACGCACACTTTCGTGAAGAAATTTGCCTCCAGCCTCAAAAAATATCTGCTAATCAAAACTATCGCTTCAGCTTGCACCGGTGCGCTCATCGGGCTTGGGCTGTGGGCTCTTGGTGTTCCATATGCCGCGCTATGGGGGATTTTGGCTTTCGTGCTAAATTTCATCCCCACCATTGGCTCGATCGTAGCGGTCTTTCCGACGCTTTTCGTGACGCTAGCTACGATGGATATAAGCTCTAGCATCTGGACTATCGCAATCTATTTGGTCGTAAACGTAGCGATCGGAAATATCATCGAGCCGCGATTTTTAGGGCAAGGGCTCGGGCTTTCTACAATCAGCGTGCTTGCAGGGCTACTATTGTGGGGCTTTGTGCTTGGTATCGGCGGGCTATTTTTGGCTGTGCCGCTTACGATGAGCTTGCAAATCGCGCTTGCCTCAAATGACAAAACACGCTTCATCGCGACTCTATTAAGCAACAAGGTCGAAAGATAAAGCGAAATTCCGCGGAATTTTAAAATTCTATAAATTTTAACTTGAGCGCGCTCAAGAGTATTTTTGTCTCTTTTAGATAAAATCCGCCCAAAGGATCAAATATGACTAGCGAAAAATTTATTTACGAAGTAAACACGGTGACGAAATTTATCCAAATTTACTGCGATGGCAAGCATGTGGATGCGCCTAAAAGAGATGGCGCTGTGCTTCATGACTATAAAGACGATAAGGGGCTAGTGCAGACACAATTTCATCTGTGCGCGGACTGCGAGCGAATGCTGCGTTACGCCTATGCGCGCCTACGCGCCTGCCCACATACCGAAAAGCCGCGCTGTCACCACTGCCCGCATCCGTGCTACGAGCGTGAAATGTGGGTAAATATGGCTAAGATGATGAAATATAGCGGCATGAAGCTTGGGCTTACGAAGATCAAAAAGCTTTTTTCGTTTAGAAAAAGCTAATTTGTGCGGGCAATTTAGCTAGAGTTTGCGGGTAAAATTTATCTCTGCAAACCCGCTTCATCTTTATGCAAAAAGTATAAAAAAGTAGCGTGAGAACAAGCGCAAAAAAGATATAAAATAAATCAAAATGCTAAATCTTAGCGCGTAAAATTCTACCTTGCAAACGCAAATCCTCCGCAATCCTTGATAATAAATAATTAAATTTGAGTTTATAGTTTTAAGTTAGAATTGTGCCCAATCAAAGGAGAAAATATGAAGGTCATTACCATCGCGGTCGTTAACGGCAGGGTCGTAAACGAAAAGGAATTAATCGCGTCTATCGCCGATTATGACGATTTTACCGCGGTTGCCGAACAACTCCGTAAAGGGCTGAAATCGAGGTATTTTACATCTAGAGAGCATGCGAGGATCTACAAAAAAATCAGCGTCGAGACGGGTTTTAGGCGCGTGCGATTCGACTACAAGCCATATAAAGATAAAATTTCAAACCTTATTGCCGAGGGCTATACCGTCAAGGCGATCTTAAAAAAGATCGGCGAGGAGGACGAAGCGTTCAAAAACGCCGTTACTGCGCCCGGGCTTACGCACTTCATCTCCGTGACGTTCAAAGATGAAAAAGCAAGACTTCGCGCAACCGCCAAAAAAAGCGAAGACTTTTTATACGCATATCGCTTCGAGATCAAAAAAATGCACTTCCAAGGCGTTAGCAATAAAGAAATTTTAAAATATATGAAAGCTCATTACGAAAAGGATTTTGCTAAAGTAAGCGAGCGCGATCTGGCGGCTTTTATCGAGACAAACGCGGTGCTGGATACCGACCGCAAACTCTCGCTGTATAAAAAGCCGAGCCTTTACGATCCGCATTTTAGCGAGATTATGAAGCTTTACGCAAGCGGTATGCGAGTCTACGACATCTGGAAGACGCTTAAAGCCAAATACCCCGAGCTAGCCAAGCTTCAGGCGCCGAGCCTTTATCAGTTCATCGCAAATAACGCCCTTGGCAAAGCTAAATATATGCAAAAAGACTGATATGTCCGCACTTCTTTCAAATTTTACTTTCAAATTTAAAATTTCGCCGCGATAAAGATCGATGAAAGCCGGTGAAATTTCGATGAAAACCTGCGTCATTCTCTGCGGCGGTAAAAGCTCGCGTTTCGGCAGCGATAAAACGCTGTTTCCATTTCGCGGACATCCCAGCATGACGCACTTTCTTTTTTCGCGCTTAAGCTGCGAGTTTGAGCGGGTTTTCGCCTGCGCCAAAAGCTCTAAATTTAGCCCGCCGCTTCCTATGATCTACGACGAATTTGAAGAATTTTCGCCGATGGGCGCGCTGTATTCGGCGCTAAAGCCCTTTAGCGGCGAGCGCATTTTTATCATCCCCGCCGATATGCCATTTGTAGAAATTTCCACCATTCGCGCTCTTAGCGAGCAGGAGGGGCAAATTTGCGTAGCGGGCGACGAAGCGCATAGACATAGCCTGTGCGGATTTTTTGACGCAGCTCTCGCTCCGCACGCGCTTGAGCTCTACTGCGCAGGAGAGCATAAGATCGGCGCGCTCATCGGATCTGCAAATTCCAAAGTGCTAAATTTCAAAAACAAAGAGCAGTTTTTAAATATAAATTATCAAAACGATTTAAAGGGCGTAGATGAAATTTAAAGCTTTAGCGCTCGCGTTTTGCGCCATGAGCCTAGCCGCGCAAGATCTCTCCGAACTATACGCAAAGGCCGGCGAATATGAGGCCAAAGGCGATTACAAAAACGCGATGATCTATTACAAAAAGATTGCCGCGGCAAGTCTAGCGGATAAAGGCGATAAACCGCGCCGAAAAGTCGCAGAAAATTCTACCTCGTCCGCAGAAAACCGCGCTGCGCACGATGATAGCGCCGTTTTACACTCCGCCAAACCGCAAAATTCTTTAGCATCATCGAATTCTGCCTCGCTATCTCAGAATTCCACGACATCGAGTTCTGCGATACAGGACGAACGGAATTTTCTAGCGCAAAATTCCGCGCCGCAAGGCGAGCAAAATGGTCGAAATTTCGGATTTTTAGGGCTTAAATACTACGAGCCGATCTATATGCTTTTCACCCACGATTTTAGCAAAAAACCCGATCGTAAGGCGGATGAGCTGCATTTTGAGTTTAGCTTCGAGCGCCCGATCGCCTACGATGCGCTGGGGCTTGGGGAGAAAATTTCGTTCGCCTACGCGCAAAATTCCTGGTGGCAGATCACGCAGGATAGCGCCCCTTTCCGCGAGAGCAACTATCGCCCCGAGCTCTACGTTAGCGCGCCGGTGCCGTTTGCGGACGAGTTAAAGTTCGGCGCCATGCACGAATCAAACGGCAAGGGCGGCGAGGAATCGCGCTCGTGGAATAGGCTCTACGCGCAAAGCACCTGGAGCGCGGACGGATTTTCGATCACCCCCAGAGCATGGTATGTGTTTTGGCTGGACCGCACGAACGAGGACATCGCGGATTATATGGGCTACGGCGATCTGCGCGCATCATACACCTTCGGCAAGCAGCGACTTAGCGCTCTGTGGCGTAACAACCTACATTTTGACGGCAGTAACCGCGGCGCGATCGAGCTAAACTACAGCTTTCCGATCTTTAATAGCGGATTTTACGGCTATCTGCGCTACTTCAACGGCTACGGCGAGAGCCTCGCGGACTACAAACGCAGCGTCAATAAGATCGGCATTGGACTTTCGTTCGTGGAATTTTAATGCCATCTGCACAGAGTTGCGAGCTAAATTTGAACTCACGATTCGTTGTTCGTCTTAAAATAGCACCAAATTTCAACCGCTTTTAAATTTCTTAGAAATTAATATTGTTTTAGCTAAAATTACAGATTAAATTTTAAACAAAAGGATCAAGAAATGGCACAAATTCAAGAGGCCGAGCTCATCTGGAAAGACGGCAAGCTAATCCCATGGGCGGAAGCTACTACTCACGTTTTGACGCACTCTTTGCACTACGGAAACGCCGTATTTGAGGGCGTACGCGCTTATAAAACCGACAAAGGCTACGCGATTTTTCGCTTGGACGAGCACACTCGCAGGCTTGAAATTTCGGCAAAGCTCTGCCTAATCAAGCTTCCGTTTGGCTTCGAGCAGCTCCGCAAGGCTCAGATCGACGTCGTCGCGAAAAACCGCTTCGATCAGACCGTCTATATCCGCCCGCTAGCATACTTCGGCTACGGCTCTATGGGCGTTTCGTCTACGAACTGCCCGGTAAACGTCATCGTCGCAGCATGGCAATGGGGCGCGTATATGGGCGAAGAGGCGCTACGCAAGGGCATCAAAGCCAAAATTTCATCGTGGATGAAGCCGGCGCAATTTTCGATGATGGCAAAAGCCAAGGCAAGCGCGAATTATTTCAACTCGCAGATGGCAAATTTCGAAGCGATCGATGCGGGATACGATGAGGCGATACTGCTCGATCCGCAAGGCTTCGTCGCAGAGGGGCCGGGCGAGTGCCTATTTATCGTAAAAGATGGGCTCATCATCACTCCGCCGAACGATACCAGCTTAGAGAGCATCACTCAAAACTCGGTTATCGAAATCGCGCGCAGCCTAGGCTACGAAGTCCGCAGAGAGCGCATCGCTCGCGATCAGCTCTATGCCGCGGACGAGGCGTTTTTCACCGGCACCGCCGCGGAGGTCACGCCGATTAGCAATATCGACGGCAGGATCATCGGCAAGGGCGAGATGGGCGAGATCACGAGCCGCTTGCAAAAGGCGTATTTCGCGGTAGTCACGGGCAAAGACCCTAAATTTGAGCACTGGCTCACATACGTTAAATAAGGACACGCATGCCTGCGGATTTGAATGATTATTTTAATAAGAAAAACAGCGACAAAAAAGGCGGGAATTTAAATTTTAAAATTCCTAATTTTGGAGGAATGGGTAAGTTTAGCGGCGTGATTTACGTGATAATCGCGATAATAGCGCTACTAGTGATCTCAAAACCCTTCGTCACGATCCAATCCGGCGAAGTGGGGATCAAGTCAAATTTAGGCAAATACGATCCGACTCCTCTTGGCGCGGGACTTCACTTTTTCGTGCCGTTCATACAGGACGTATTCGTCGTAGATACTCGCACGCGTATCATCAACTACACTAGCAGCGAAGATATGAGCGCGGGTATCGCTACTAAAAGCGGCACCGCGGGCGGCATCATTAGTAAAAACTCGCTTTCGGTGCTAGACTCGCGAAATTTGCCCGTCAGCATCGACATCACCGTGCAATACAGGCTCAATGAAGCCACGGCGCCCAACACGATCGCCGAGTGGGGCTTTTTGTGGGAGGATAAGATCATCGATCCGCGCGTAAAGGACGTCGTGCGCAGCGTCATCGGTAACTATGCCGCCGAGGAGCTGCCTACCAAACGCGACGAGATCGCTAAAGCGATCGACGACGGCATCCGCAAGAATATCGAAGCACTGCCGAATTCGCCCGTAGATCTGCTAGCCGTGCAGCTTCGCGAGATCATCCTGCCGGCGAAGGTAAAGGAGCAGATCGAGAGCGTGCAGATCGCCAAACAGGAGGCTGAGCGCACTAAATACGAGGTCGAGCGCGCAAATCAAGAGGCGCTTAAAAAGGCTGCTCTTGCCAAAGGTAACGCAGACGCCGTTAAAATCGAGGCTCAAGGTCGCGCCGATGCCGCTAAGATCGAAGCCGACGCGCAAGCCTACGCCAACAAAGAGGTCGCAAAGAGCTTGGACGCAAATCTTTTAAGCCTCAAGCAGATCGAGACGCAGGCTAAATTTAACGAGGCGTTGCGCGAAAACGGCGACGCAAAAATTTTCCTAACGCCAGGCGGCGCGGTACCTAATATCTGGGTCGATACGAAAGACAAGGCAAAGCAAAGCGCCATCGAGCGGGAACATTAAAATTTCAGGCGGATTATGCGCCCCGATTTCGCGAACTAAATTTAATAGCAGGTTGCTCCAGGCGCATAAGCTTAACTCTCGATTTTGCGAGCTAAACTTAACAGCGAGCGCGAAAGCTCGTGACGAGCAGAACTCGCGCCCGTCGCAGCTTAAGCCTAGCGGTTGCTTAAAATTTAGCCGCTAGATTTGTCCTTTAAATTTACGAGGCGCGCCGCTTCGTAAATTCATAACTAAAATTCCGCGTGCGGCGGCTAAATTTAAGGCGCGCGACTTCGCAAACTAAGGATCAAAGATGAAGGTAGATTGGCAAAAACTGGGCGGGCTACTCCCCGCGATCGTGCAAGACGCGGGTGACGGCGCGGTTTTGATGCTCGCGTATATGAACGAAGAGGCATTAAATTTAACGCTACGTACCGGCTACACGCACTACTTCTCGCGCAGCAAGGGGCGCATCTGGAAAAAGGGCGAGAGCAGCGGACACATTCAGCTCGTAAAATCCGCCTTTTTGGACTGTGACAACGACGCGCTGCTGCTTAAAGTCGAGCAATGCGGCGGATCCGCCTGCCATACGGGCGCGCGAAGCTGCTTTTTCAAAGAGATTTCGCTGCAAAAATGCAGCGAAAATATCCAGAGCCCGAGCGCTTGCGGCGCGATAAATTTTGCAGAGCACGGCTCTGCAGCCTCTCTCGCGCAGAAAAACTCCGCAAATTCCCGTGCAGAGCAAAATTCCGCTTCCTGCGACAGCTTGCAGAATTTAACGCCCAAAAATTCTACCGATTCCTGCGGTAAGCAAAATTCCGCAATGCAAAGCTCCGCTGCGACGAATTCTGCGTTCACAAATTCCGCCGCAGAGCGCAGCGAACAAAATTTAGACGCCGCTGCACAAAATTCTACGCTCGAAAACTCCACAGAAAAAAGCCCGTACGGCATTTTGGACGAAATTTATCACGTCTGCTTGGATCGCAAGCTAAACGGTGAGCCCGCGCTCTCCTACGTCGCCTCGCTCTACGCGAAGGGTGAAAACGCCTATCTCAAAAAGATCGCCGAGGAGGCGTGCGAGTTCGCGCTGGCGTGCAAGGACCTCTCGCGCAGCGAGCTTTACGCAGACGTCGCGCGCGAGGGCTTCGGCGAACACAGAGCGGGCGAGCCGCGATACGACGTGATTTACGAGGGAGCGGATCTTTTATTTCACCTTCTGCTCGCACTTGCGGCGCACAATATCCATCCAGACGCCCTACTTGACGAGCTAGCGCGCAGGCAGGGACTAAGCGGCATCGAAGAGAAGCGCAGCCGAGAAAAAAGCTAATTCTGCCTTGCGGCGACCGCGAGTTTATTTAGAGCAAAGCGCGCCTGAAGCGAGCCGTAAAACTCGGAGGCGATTTTACGCTGTAAACGCAAATTTAAGGGTCGATAATGAACGAAATTTTAGAGCGAATTTACGAAATAGAAAACCTCGCCGAACTAGAAATTTTTCTGCGCGCCCAGGATCAAATTTTAATCCGCGAGCGGCTGCTGGGCGAATTTGACCGCTACGCCTTTTATAAAAACGCTAGCGAGTGGAACAGGGCCGTTAAAATTTGCGAATGCCTAGCGATCGTAGGCTGGGGCGAGCGCGAGAGCTTGGAGGCGCTGCGCGGGAAATTCTACAACGGCTATGCGATGACCTATTTTTTAAATGCGCACGGCGAGCCGCGCTTTGTAGAAGCTATGTGGTCGAAACGCAAAACGGGGCTTACGATGCAAGACGGCGATACGTTTTTTCACGAAAGCCCGGATGCGGCGGGCAAAACGCTCGCACGCCCCGTAAAAGAGGACATTTGTGACCTCAAGCTAAACAGCCAGCGCAACTGGATAGCCAAAAATCCGGTCCGCATCACGCGCGCTATCAGCAACTGCTACGAAAACTCGCGCGCCGTGATAGAAAGCCTATTTGAGGATCTACAACCGGCGCTAAATGTCAAAATGCGCCCCGAAATTTACGGCTGCGCGATCAACTACATCAAGCTATCGTGCGCATTTAGCTTCTCGGATCACGGCTGCAAAACAAACTACATCATCGCGCCCGATAAGCCGCGCCTAAGCTCGCAGCGCGCCTGGGAGCTGATACACGAAATGATGAGCGAGGAGCAGAGGCGCGCGGGCGGTTACTATCTGCGAAATAGATTTGAGTATTCGCCGTTTAGAAAAGATACGGGCAAAACGGGCGCGCTGATACATTTCGAGCGCGAGTTTAGCGAGCTAGCGCCCATGGAGCAAAAGC
Organism: uncultured Campylobacter sp.; assembly: GCA_900539505.1. Classification (GTDB taxonomy): domain Bacteria; phylum Campylobacterota; class Campylobacteria; order Campylobacterales; family Campylobacteraceae; genus Campylobacter_B. The sequence continues at coordinate 31,329 of UQCL01000017.1, forward strand.
GAAAGATGGGCGAATATTTTTTGACGGCGCTAAAGCAGATCGCGCAAAAGCAAAGCAAGCTTGAGTATGATTTCGCCGCGATGATAGAGGATTTTGGTAAAATTTTAGGCGAGTGGACGGCGGCTGAAATTTAGCGCCCGTCGGCGCGGCGCTTTAAAACACATCGACGGTGTGCAAATCCGCGCGTAAATTTAAACGCCTTGCGCAAATCGTGAAATTTCACTAAAATTTTAAAATCAAATTTTAAAGGATAGTTGATGAAGCAGATCACGATGCAGGAGGCTTTGGACGCGGTTAGCGAGCGCTACTGCAAAGGCCATCACTACGAAAACGTAGCACTCACCGATGAGATGGTGCGCCGCATCTGCGAGGTAAAAAGCCTCGTAAATATGGGCTTTATAGCCACAGCGATTACGGATGCGGCACTAGAGCATCTAGCCACGCTGCCGAAGCTTGCGTATCTGTTTTTGCAAGATAGCGATAAGATAAGCGGCGAGGGGTTTAGATACTTTGCGGCACACGCCAGCTCGAACACATCGGCATCGAAAACGTCAGCATCACGGACGAGGGGCTAAAAGCGATCGTGCAAATCCCGAAGCTAAAATCGCTGCGCCTGGTCAATTCGCGCGTGAGCTTTGCGGGGCTGCTAGCCGCGGCGGATACGAAAATCCAGTTTTATCTAGACGGCGGGCGCTTTAGTAAGGAGCAAATTGCAGAGTTTGAGCAGGCGCAAAGAGACGCCGCAAAGAGCAAAAAGAAGCTTGATCCGCAGGACGCTGCGGCGGCGCAGAGTGCGCTTTTAGAATTTTTTGCGGCGATGAGCGAATGGGAGAAATTTGCCACATCGCGAATTGATGACGCAGACGACGGCGAGGTGCAGCGCAGGTGCGACGAGCTCTTTGCGCGCTACTGCACGCCCGTTAGGCGCAGCGGCTTCCGCCCCGAGGGTATTTCGTTTTCGATGGCGGAGGGCGGTACCTACGGCGGATACGAGCTAACGGACGCCGAATGCGAGAGCAAAAATAAAATTTACATCTACGCCAAGGACGAACACGGCTTTGCGCGCCGCTTCCTGCTCGTACGCAAGGACGGACGCTGGCTCGTAGATAAGTGCCAAGGTATGAGCGGCTCCTGGAAAAACCGCGGGCTGTAAATTTGAGCGCAAAATGGGGTTTAAATTTCATCTGCGGCGCGATCGCAGAGATGAAATTTTATCCTTCCGCAAGCGCAGCGATAAAATTTCATCGGCGCTGTGAAAACAAAGACAAAGAGGATAAATGAGCGGTAAAATTTCTGCGTACGACGCGCACGGCGATCAAAGAAAGGCGCGAATGAAAAGGCGATTTTTCTCCGAGCTGGGCGGCTTCGTGATAAAGGGTCCTCGCGCGCTATCTGGATGAGCACGGGCTTGCGAGCGGCGCGTTCTTGCTTATTTTACGCAGACCGAGCACGGGAGCGCAGTCACAGAAGGGGGCATCGCAGTGCCGATATCGGGCGTTCGCAGCGATTATTACGATTTTGCGGTTACCGCGGGCGAGGAGAGCGAGGAGATATTCGCACAAAACGAAGCGAAAATCATCTCTCGCGGCTGGGTTTTTCACTCCTCGGGCACGCTAAAGATCGTAGGCATCGGCTATTTTAAAGATATGAGCCGCATTAGCGAGCAAAACAGCCTGAGTTTTCGCGTAAAGCGCGGTCGGTACAGCTTGGAAATTTTAGGCGGATACCGAGGCGCAAATTTTAGCGGCGCGCCCGCTCCATGCGACGATACGCCAGTTTTTCATCTGCGGCTTATGCTTTCTGCCGAGTCCAAATTTAGCGGTGATTTGGAAACGTCATTTTATTTTTAGCAGAATTTATAAAATTTCGCGTAAAATTTCTCTTTTTATGCGCGGCGGGCAGGCAAAATTTTATAAATTTAGCCGCATTTAACCGCTGCGCCGAGCAAAATGCTATAATCGGCGCCAAATTACGGGAGGCGAGATGGTTTTTGACGAACTTATGGACGCGCCGGCGCAAAACGGCTGGCAGATACGGCGCGGGGATGAAATTTGCCCGCCGCAAAGCGAATTTTTAGGCGGCAGATTTAAAAATTTAAGCGAAGATTTTTACCGCTTCGTTTGCTCTTTTGAGACTTTGCATGACGCTGCGGACGCCGTTTGGTTCGTATCCGCCAGGGATTATGCATCGCCAAGCGCGGACGAGGCGGAATTTCGCTACGGAGATTTTGAAAAAGACAGCCTGGAGTGCGCGGCTAACGATGCGCAAAGAGCCGCCGTGAGCGCGTTTTGGAGCGGGTGCTTGCCGTTTTTGTTTTCGGTCAGGGGCGAGCGCTGCTTTGCGGGCATCCTCACGCAGGGCGCAGACGCGGGCAGGATCGTATTCGGCGCGGAACCGATCTACGAGGATGCCCTACTCATCGCGCAAAGCTTCGAGGAGTTTATCGCCCTATTCCTTGCCGCGCTCACAGACAAAAACGCCGCAAAATATCCGTTTTCTTGTTTTGTATAACGTAGAATTTACTTGGATAATTTTAAGCTTAGTATAACTGCTTTAACCCTGTCTCTTATACACATCTCCGAGCCCACGAGACTACGCTGCATCTC